>CAZIBA010000445.1:347-2328 GCA_964536795.1 uncultured Planctomycetota bacterium
ATGGTGGCGTCGTCGGTGAAGGCTTCGGGGTTTCCCCAACCTGGGGGCTCGATGACGATGGGGTGGACGCGGTCGGCAGCGCGGATGGCCGTGGTGAGTTCTTTTGCCAGTCCGGCCCAGGCCTCGGCCGAGCCTTTGCCGTGGGGTTCGTTCATCAGGTCGTATGCGAGGCCCGGGCCCGTCGGCGCGTAGTGTTGGGCGATGGTCTTCCACAGCCCGACGGAGGCGGCCTGAAGCTCCTCGTTGCTCCAGAACGCGGCCGAGTCGCTGCGGCCGGCGGGCTGACCAAGGTTGATGACCACGTACAGGTTGCGCTCCCGGCACCAGCCCACCACCTCGTGCAACTTCTCCAGCTTTTCAGCGTTGATGGTGTACGGGGCGCTCTCTGCGAGCAGGCTACCCGTCATCAGCCTGACCGAGTTGGCCTTCCAGTCACCAGCCAAGTGGTCCAGGTCGGCCTCCGTGATCCTGGTCAGGATGATGTTCATCCCGCGCATGTCGTTGGGCCACGGGTAGGGCCCGTCGGCCTCAGCGGCCAGGGAGACCCCGGCGGCGACGCTGAGGAGAAGGGCCGCTTGGAGGACCGGTCGTACGGCGAGGTCGAAAGGCATCTCTCTCAACTCCTTTCCGGCGCGGTTCGCAGTTGCCCGGCGTGCGCCCTTAGGGCAGTTACGCAGGTGCCGAGCCGGATATCGAGCATACTGCAAGACGAGCCGGTTGGCCAGGGACCTTTCCCGCGGATGCCCATGGGCGGGACGGCCGGTCGGCCGACACGCTTGACGCCCGGCCGTCCCC
This sequence comes from uncultured Planctomycetota bacterium, assembly GCA_964536795.1. GTDB lineage: Bacteria > Planctomycetota > DG-23 > CBDVDV01 > CBDVDV01 > CAZIBA01. Next base: position 1,143 of record CAZIBA010000445.1, read on the forward strand.
GCGTACAATGGAAGTGAGAGGAGCATTGGTGGCGCGGCCACTTTCGACTTGCGTCTGCGGGCCTTCGCATACCACCTCTGTTCGGGCAGGCGGTGCGGGAGGCCGAGACAAGCGAGCTTGGAGGCACCGCCTCTCTCGTCTTGCCCATCCAGCAGTCGAGTCAAGAGCTCCTCTCGGGCAGGCGGTGCGGGAGGTCGAGACAAGCGAGCTTGACGGATGAGTGTATCCCTCTTCCTGGCTTCCGGCAAGGTCAACCCCGCGTACCTGAAGCTGGACCTTTTCTGTCGCGGGATGACCCTCGACGAGACGGCCTCGGTGGACGAGGACGGCAGGCCCATCCTGCGCACGCGAGCCGGTCTGGGGAGTGGCTTGGAGGTAGTCATTCCCCCCGACTTCTACACGAACGTCCCCGTGGTCGAGCCCTGGGCCGGGAAGAGCCCCTACCGCCTGCACAAGGAGAGGGGTCGCTACGTCATCCGTCGGAAGGGCGAGTACGTCGCCGACGTGTTCCTGCCTCCCCGGCCCCGGTTCTACGACGAGCGGACTTCGTCGGGGAAGCTGATGGCGAGTGTCGGGGTCCTTCAGGGAACCTACCTGGGCATCTACCCCGGGGAGGTGTGTCACTTCTGGCAGACCAGGCCGCGGAGCAACTGCCACTTCTGTTCGGTGGGCCTGAACGTGGGCGACAAGGACGCCCGGGAGAAGACCGTCGGGGACGTCCTGGAGACGGTGCAGGCGGCCCGCCGGGACGTGGGCATCACCTTCGTCCACTTCAACACGGGATACTACGAGGGCGACACCTACCTCGACCAGCTCGAGCCGTACATCGAGGCGGTCCATGCCGAGACCGGGCTCCTGATCGGCGTGCAGACGCCGCCGCACCCGGACTTCAGCCGTTACGACAGCCTGCGGAAGTTGGGTGTGAACAACGTGAGCTTCTGCTTCGAACTCTGGGACCAGGAGCGCTTCGCCGAGGTCTGCCCGGGCAAGTCGCGGGTCATCGGGCAGGGACGCTACTTCGAGGCCATCCGTCACTGCGCCGGACTCTTCGATACCACCAACGGTGAGATCGTGGCCGGTCTGGAGCCTCCGGAGAAGACCATCGAGGCCATCGACTGGATTACCGAACAGGGGGCCATCCCCACGGTCTGCGTGTTCCGACCCGTGGTCGGCTCCGACTACCAGG
>CAZIBA010000445.1:2338-3093 GCA_964536795.1 uncultured Planctomycetota bacterium
TTCAATGGGGCTTTTGTATTTTAAGCGCAGAACGTTCCCCCGCCCGCTGCCGAGGCCATGGTGCCCGTGTTCGCCCGGCTCTACGAGGCCTGCATGGAGTGCGGGCTTCCGGTGGGCATCGCCCCCAACGTGAAGGTGAGCATCGTGCTGCTGCCTGAGGAGTGCCGATGGCTCACCCAGCAGGCCCCGGCTTACCGCTGGCGGCGGTTCAAGTTAGGTTTGCTTCGCCGGGGGTTCGCGGTCTACTTCCGGGCCCGTCAGTGGCGGCGAGGCCGTCGACCGATGGCCGGGGTGAAGGAGGAAGTGCGTGTCTGACGAAACTACCACGAAACCGGGGGGGCCGGACGGCCGACTTGGTCGTCGGGAGCTGCTCAAAACGCTGGTCGCCCTGCCCGGCTTGCTGGCCGGTCTCTTTCGTCGGCGGGCCCTGGCCCAGACGGGCGCCGGTACGGGTCGGCGTGGCCGTCGGGTGTTGGTGCTGGGCTTCGACGGGATGGACGCCGGACTGGTGAGCAAGTGGATGAAGGAAGGGAAGCTCCCCAACTTCAAGGCCCTGGCCGAGGAGGGGAGCTTCCGACCCCTGGCCACGGTCAACCCGGCGGCCACCCCGGTGGCTTGGGCGGCCTTCGCGGCCGGGTCCAACCCCGGCCGTACCCGCATCTTCGACGTCATGCGCCGACGGCCCGGCGGGTACAACGTGGTCCAGGGCGACCTGGATACGGAGCGCAAGCGGGCCAGCGATGAAGGTGCCGACG
>CAZIBA010000446.1:0-3087 GCA_964536795.1 uncultured Planctomycetota bacterium
CCGGTATGAAGAACTTCAGGAGCAGTTCAAAGACGACCATGACGGGTTCCAGGAGGCACGCCGAGCGCTCTCGCGTGAGCTGATGGAGCAGCCCTCGCCTGCCAGCTTCATCGTCGACCACGTCGAGCACGTCATAGAGCTGGTGGGGGACGGTCACGTGGGCCTCGGCGCCGACTGGGATGGCGTATCGTTTCTGCCCGAGGGGATGGAAGACTGCTCAAAGTTGCCTTACGTCACCCTCGAACTGCTTCGCCGAGGTCACAGCGAATCGGCCGTCCGCAAAGTTCTGGGCGAAAACACCCTTCGCCTGATGGAAGAGGTCGAGAAGACTGCGGCCGAACTCCAGCGTCCAGGCCGTCGCTGATCGCCCCCCTGCCCGTAGCTGTCGCTGCCGCGCCGTGTCACTACACCAGCCTGGCGATGTTGGCAAAGCTGTCTTTGAGGGCGGGGTAGAGGGAGCGGAAGAGCTGGTAATGGCGCTCGTAGAGTGCAGCTCGCTTCCGGTTCGGTCGAGTGGTGTTAGTGACCTTGATGGTGGCCTTGCAGGCTTCCTCGACGCTTTTCCAGACACCCGTCCCCACCCCGGCCAGCAGCGCCACGCCGAAGGCCGGGCCCTCGGTGGCGTTGATGGTGACCACGGAGTGGCCGTAGACGTCGGCCTGGAGCTGACGCCAGAACTCACTCCGCGCCCCGCCACCCGAAGCCCTGATCTGCTTCACGGGGATGCCCATTTCCTCAATAATCTCCAGCGAGTCGCGCATGGCGTAGGTCGCACCTTCCAGGAGCGAGCGGACGAGCTCGGCCTTGCCGGTTCGCGGGGTGATGCCGACCCAGCAGGCCCGGGCGTGGGGGTCGGCGTGGGGGGTGCGTTCACCGGTCAGGTAGGGGAGGAAGAAGAGCCCCTCACAGCCGGGCGGTGCCTGGGCGGCCTCTTTGCAGAGCACCTCGTAGGGATCGACCTTCCGTTTCTTGGCCTCGCGGACCTCCTTCTCGCCAAGGGCGTCGCGGAACCAGCGGAAGGAGCCGCCGGCCGCCAGGATGACCCCCATCACGTGCCATTTGCCGGGGACGGCGTGGCAGAAGGTGTGGGCTCGCCCGAGCGGGTCGGTCCTGACCTCGTCGGCGAAGGCGAAGACCACGCCTGAGGTCCCCAAAGTGGCCGAAATGACGCCCGTGGTGACGATGCCGTTACCCACGGCCCCGGCGGCCTGGTCCCCTCCGCCTCCGACCACGGGGGTGCCCACGGCCAGCCCGGTTTCCTTGGCGGCCGTCTTCGAAAGCTGTCCCGAGACCACGGGGGACTCGAAGCATTCAGGCAGCAGTTCGCCGTCGATTTCCAGCCGATCGAGGACGGCGAGGCTCCACCGCCGTCGGCGGACGTCGAAGAGGAGGGTGCCGGAGGCGTCGGAGACCTCGGTGGCGAACTCCCCCGTCAGCCGAAAGCGGACGTAATCCTTGGGCAGGAGGATCATGCGCGTCTTCTCGTAGACCTGGGGCTCGTGCTTGCGCACCCAGAGGATCTTGGGAGCCGTGAAACCGGTGAGGGCGGGGTTGGAGGTCAGGCGGATGAGTCGCTTGGCTCCGATGGTGTCGGTGATCTCGGCACACTCCTCAGCCGTGCGCTGGTCGTTCCAGAGGATGGCGGGTCGAAGCACCGAGGCGTCCTCGTCCAGAAAGACCGAGCCGTGCATCTGTCCCGAGAGACCAAGTCCGCCGACCTGGTCGCCTTTGACCTTGGCCGAGCGGAGGGCCCGGCGAACGGACTTGACGGTGGTCCGCCACCAGTCCTCGGGGTCCTGTTCGGACCACAGGGGCCGGGGTGAGGAAAGGGGGTGTTCCTCGGTGGCCGAGGCCAGGATGCGTCCCCGGCCGTCGACGAGGAGCGCCCTGGTGCCCGTGGTACCGACGTCGATACCCAGGAGATATGCCATCGCGGTCCTCCCCTGCTACACAGTCCTCGTTACTTGCTCTCCAGGTGGTAAAGGAAGAAGGGCGTCCACTTGGTCGCTTGGCCGAACTCCTTGAATCGGCTGCCGTGGGAGTTGCTGAGGCCAGACCGGAAAGCCTGCTCCCCGATCTGCAGGAACTCCTCGTCCCCAGTCAGCTCGTAGCCGTACTGGAAGGCGGGGAGCGAGAGCAGGTCGATGATGCCACCGTAGTGCGTGTTGTAGAGGTCGTAGCTGGTGTCGATGGGCCCGCCGACGCCCTGGTAGAGAATCTTCCGCCTGAGCTTCCGGACCCGGGGGTCCCAGCCGTCGTTCATCACCCAGTAGGCGGCCTTGACGGCCGACTCCTTGGCCCGTTCGTCACCGGTGACTCGAAAGTACTTGGCCATCCCGGGAAGCAGGCTGGACGCCGTCAGCCAGACGCAGGCACCTTTCCCGTAGGAATGGTGCCAGCACCCGTGAACCGGGTCCTGGGTGCCGCGCTCCCGCCGGTCCGGGGGAATGCCTTCGACCGGTACGCCCAGACGGAAGTCCACGATCTTCCTGGCCCCGTCCAGGTAGCGTCGGTCGCCCGTCGCCTTGTACATCTCACAGAGCTCGAAGAGGGGGATGCCGCTGTCACGCTCGGAGGGCGTCAGCCGACCGATGTTCATCGGCAGTAGGTAGAAGGTCAGCATGGCGTCGGCCTGACCGAGCGCCGTCTCCCAGGCGTAGGGATCGCCGGTGAGGTAGTAGTAGACCAGGCAGTCCCAGGCCCCCTCGGCGCTGGCCCCGCTCATGCCCCCTGTGGTGTGGTCCTTGGCATAGCTGTGCTTCCCTCCCAGCATAAGCTTGTCCCAGGGGTGGGTGGCGTAGTGGACAGTGTCCACGTCGGCCAGGTGATAGAAGTGCTCGCGGGCGGTCTTCAGGTAACGGTGGTCCGCGGTTCTGAGGTAGTGCAGGAGCAGTGACAGCACCGTGTTGTACTGGTTCTGCCCGTAACCGGTCTCGGTGCTGTAGACCCAGCAGCCGAAGTTCTTGAGTCCGAAGGCGTGGGTCTGAGCGCGGTTGCGGAGAGCCATGTCAAGCAGCTGGTCTGCCATGGCGTTGTAGCCGTCCCTGTCCCGGACGCCGAACGGTCCGCCGAACACCTCAGTGCGGG
>CAZIBA010000447.1:0-3070 GCA_964536795.1 uncultured Planctomycetota bacterium
TCCGCCGAAGCGGCTTCGTCCCTCACGCGAAGGCGGATTGACCTTGTCGAAGGCCACAGTCGGCGCACCAGCAGGTCGCGCACCACCACCTCCCCGTCCAGCAGGGCCAGCCTCTGCTCGTCCCGGAACTGCAGCTCCTCACCGGCCAGCCTGAGCAGGACGGGTGAGAGCCCAGCCCTGACCCCACCCAGGCTCAACCCCTCGGTCACCAGGAGCCCGTAGGGGGGCTGCTCCTCGGCTGAGGGCTCCAGGGTGCGGCCCTCCCCGCGCACGATGCGGAAGGGCAGGCGAAGCAGCGCCCGGCGAAGCCTCACCGGCCCCAGCTCCAGCGACCCCGAAGACCAGCCCAGCCGACCCGACCACTCCGTGCGGGCCGGCTCGGCCTCGACCTGGCAGACCACCTCCAGTTGACCACCCAGACGGAGGGCAGCGAGCGCCGTGCTCCGCTCCTCCAGCGCCGAGCTGACCAGCTCACTCACCTCGGCCAGCGCGGGCAGGTAGAGGTCGGCCGTCAACTGCGCCCGCGGGGCCTCGCCCCGGGTGACCTCCGCGGATGCCTCCAGCTCCGCCAGCCCCCGCAGGCGAGCCGTCAGCTCCTCCAACGTCACCTGCTTCTGCTCGGCTTGCCGGCTGAGGTGCAGGGCAAGGGTCAGCCGATGGTCGTCGAACTCCAGGTAGCCGCCGTGGAGGAGGCCGGCCCCCGCGTCGATGCGGAGGTCACCCCTCAGCACCTCATCGCCCCCGCTGCGCTCCCCCGACAGGCCCAGCGAGCCCCTCAGACCTTCCCACTCCGCCTGGAGGTCAGGGAGGGAGCCCGTCACCTCAGCCAACAGCACGGTGAGGGTGACCCGGCCGGACTCGTACGGGCCCCGGGCCTCCACCTCGACCGCAGCGTCACCGGCAAGCTGCACCTCGCCAAGGATGCCCCGCAGCGCGGGCAGGAAGGCCCGGAGCGGCACGCCGGTGAGCGAGAGGGTGAGGGCCTGGCGGCCGCTGTGCCAGGAACCGTCGGCCCGGCAGGAGAAGCCCTCGAGGAGGGGCTTGCCGTCCGGTCGGCGAAGGCGAGCACGGGTGAGTAGTGCCCGGAAGGGCGTGGACTCGGCCACCACCTCCGGGCGGGGCCCGAACACCAGCTCGGGCAGGTCCACCTCGACCTCGCCCAGGGGCGTGAGGACGCGGACGGAGGATCCGCGACAGGTGAGGGTGCCGAGAGAGGACTCCTGAGGAGCCAGCCAGGCCGGGAGGGGCCGGGAACCCAGGCTGCGCACGTCGAGGGTGAGGTCGGCCCCTTCCAGGAGCACGGAGCGGAGCTTCCCGTCGAGGGCCAGGGACCGGGCGGCGTGGCAGGTCACGCTGTCTGCCGAGAGCGTGAGGGGGAGGGACCCGCCAGTCCGGATGGTCAGCTCGGTGAAGGTGAACCGACGGAGGGAGTCCACGTGGGCAGTGCCCACCTCCGCCGTCCCCTCGAAAGTACGGGCCAGCACCCAGCAGGCGAGGTGACGGAGGACGACGTCCCGGGCAAGGACGCCCACGACCAGCAGCCCGACCAGAAGTGCCAGGGCCCGTCGCACCCACCGACGGAGACGGGGGCCCAGCTTCCCGGCCTCTCTCTTCCGCGTCACCCCGGACCTCCCGCGTCACACGTCCGGTGCCCATTGTAGCAGCCCGGAAAGGGCGCACAACGGGCCAACGTGCGGACGGGTGCGTCCGTGGAGGGAGCCCCGTCCCCGCTTCCGAGCGCTGGGGTTCCTTCAACTTCGCTCAGGACGGGCGGGACAGCGGGGCTCACTCGGGAGACCGTCTGGCCAGGTAGTCCTCCCGGGTGAGGTGCATGTCGGAGGTGAGCACGTCCAGGCCCGAGCGGGACTGGCGGAAGAACCTGCTCACATCCCGGAAGCGGTCGTCGGTGAAGATGGCCAGACCCGCTTGCGCCCTTAGGGCCGTGTCCTTCTGCCAGTGTTCACCGGCGTAGCTGAAGCCACACTTCTCGTAGCATCGGCGGGCCCGCTGGTTGTGGGCGGCCACGTCCAGGACCAACTCCTCGAAGCGGAGGTGCTCGAAGTAGAACTCCAGGAAGGCGGTGATGGCATCCTCCCCCAGACCTTGGCCGACCTGGTCGGGGTCGAGGGAGATGCCCAAACGGGCCCGCCGCCGACGGTTGTCTATCTCCCGGATGCTCAGACGACCCACCAGCCTGCCGCTTTGGTCCTCGATGGCGAACATGCGGAAGTCGGCCCGCCGGGTGCGGGCCCGGTACCAGTCGTCACGCTCGCGGGAGGTCATCGGGTGCACGTTGTAGCTGGCCAGCAACGGGTTCTCGTGGCTCCCCCAGCGCTGCATGGCGTCCACGTCCTCGCGGGAGAGGGAGCGCAAGCTTACCTTCTTGCCCTTGACGATTGGCCGTTCCACCATTGCCGTCCTTACCGCGAGCACCCGCGGGCAGCCACCGACCAGCGGGCCTCCACCTCTCCTCCCCTCACGACCGTCACCTCGTCGGCCAGGTTCATCACCGGGCAGTTGTGATTGGGGAATACCTCAACCTTGTCGCCCACCCTGAGCTCAACCCGAGCGGGCAGGGCGATGACCCCATGTTCCTCGTTGGCCCGGACGAGGCGCCAGTCCGGATGACCTCTCAGCAGACCGAAGGTGTCGAAGCGGGTGCCCACGTGGTCGGAACTGAGCACCTTGGTGCCGGCGTCGATGACGGCCCGGTCGGGAGCCGGTCGGCTGATGACGGTGGCCAGGACGCTGAGGGCCAGGTCCTCCTCCTCCGCGGCCCAGGTGCGCAGGTGACAGCGGTCGTAGAAGACGTAGCTCCCGGGACGGACCTCGGTGACGCCGGGGACCGTGGGGGTGATGCGGGCCGCCGGGGTGGTCCCCACGCTCACCACCGGGCAGGGAAGCCCGTGCGACCGCAACATTTCGGCCGTCTCCACCAGACGTGAGCCCGCAGAACGAGCCATCTCCTCCAGCTCGGACCTGCTCCGGGCGTTGTGCACGTGGCCCTCGTGGGTGAAGACACCTCGAAGCTCGACACCCTCCAGACCGGCCAGCTTCCGGGCCAGGGCCA
>CAZIBA010000448.1:0-2436 GCA_964536795.1 uncultured Planctomycetota bacterium
TCCCAGAAGGCGATTCTCGACTTGGCTTTCGCTCGGACATAAGTTTCGCGCCCGATGATCCTTTCGACGGTGTCGAAATCGATGGCGAATTCCCCGAGGGGTACCCGGTCGGGGATGCCGCCCTCAAGCACCGTGCGGACCCGTTCCTTGGAGTTCATCCTTTGACGACCTCACGATGTCAGATGCGCTCAATACCCAACGGCGCAGCCGTCCTTGCGCGGGTCAGTACCCGCAGCCAGCGCGCCGGTTTCAGCCTCGATCTGGATGAGTTGCCCACCGCCATAGACCCCGGGTTCGCCAAGGAGTTCGTGGCCCTTCGCCTTCAGCGCCTCACCGACTTCCTCGAAAGCCGGGCGTTCGACGGCGACCCGCTGCCCCTGGAAGTGACAGAAGCGCGGGGCCTCGATGGCGTCCTGGGGGCTCATGCCGAAATCCACCACGTTGCAGAGCACCTGGAGCTGGCCCTGGGGCTGCATGTGGCCGCCCATCACGCCGTAGGAGAGCCAGGGCTCGCCGTCGCGGAGAGCCATGGCCGGGATGATGGTGTTGAGCGGCCGTTTGTGTGGCCCCACACAGTTGGGATGGCCCTCCGCCATCACGAAGCAGCCCCCTCGGTTGGACAGGCACACCCCCGTGTCGCCGGCCACGATGCCCGAGCCGAACCCGCCGTACAGGCTGTTGATGAAGGAGCAGCAGTTGCGCTCTTGGTCCACCACGGTGAGGTAGACGGTGTCGCCGGCACGGGGAAAGACGCCCGGGTCGGACCCCTTCGCAGCCCGGTCGAGGTCGATGAGCCGTCGGCGCTCGGCTGCGTAGTCCTTGCTCAGAAGCTCGGCGACGGGGAGGTCGTTCAGTTCGGGGTCGGCCACGTAGCGGTCACGGTCGGCGAAGGCCAGCTTCTTGGCCTCGATGAGCAGATGGAGGTACTCCGGTGAGTTGTGGCCGACCGCCTCCAAATCGTCGCCTTCGACGATGTTCAGAGCGATGAGGGCGGCGATCCCCTGCCCGTTGGGCGGGCACTCGAAGAGCTCGACCCCACGGTAGTCGGTGCTGATGGGCTCGACCCAGGAGGAGGTGTGGTCGGCAAGGTCCTTCGTGGTGAAGCAGCCCCCCAGGACGTCCGAGGCGGCCACGACGGCCCTGGCCACCTCACCCGTGTAGAAGCGCTCCGGGCCACCCTCGGCCACCCGGCGGAAGGTGCGGGCCAGGTTGGGTTGACGGACCACTTCACCGGCCCTTGGCGCACGACCACCGGGGAGATAGGTGGCCTTGGTGTCGGGCCACTCCGAGAGCTTCTTGGTGGCCGACTGCCAGCCCGCGGCAATGATCTCGGATACGGGGAAACCGTCCTCGGCGTAGTGGATGGCCGGGGCCAGGACGTCCTTCATGGTGAGAGCGCCGAAGCGACCGACCAGGTCGCACCACCCGGCCGCAGCCCCGGGCACCATGGCCGAGAAGATGCCCGTCTGGGGCATAGACGTGAAACCCTTGCTCCGGAGGAGCTCCAGCGTGAGGGCGTAGGGGCTCCGGCCCGAGGCGTTGAGGGCGTAGAGCTTCTTCTCCCTGGCTACCCAGCAGAGGGCGAAGGCGTCGCCCCCGATGCCCGTGGAGGCCGGCTCCACCACGTTGAGCATGGCGGCCGTGGCCACGGCGGCGTCGAGGCGTTGCCTCCGCTGCGGAGGACCTGGAGGCCGGCCTGAGCGGCCAGTGGCTGGCTGGTGGCGACGATGGCGCGCGGTGCGCGGACGGTGCTTCGACCGTAGCTGCGGGGCAGGCGCCCAAGCCTCATCTTCGTGTAGTCCACGGCTCCGGATTCCTCTCCTGAACGCACCCACGGTCCGTGGACCGGGAGTTCGACCTCGGCTGACCCCAGACAGGTGGAGGGTCGCAGGTTGGCAGGGCGAAGTCAAGGGAGTGATGCGCGAGGCCCTGATGCCAGCTGCTTCAGGCTTGCCGCAGCGCCCTGGTGAGCTACAATGCGGGGGCTGAGTTTTTGAGGAGGTCCACGGAGGGACAAGGAGGGAGGAGATGGCTGAACGAAGAATCGCCGCCGGTCTCTGGTGTCTGGGACAGACGGCCGACCGTTTCTGCCCCACGGGTTACAGCGACGCGGTGAGCGTGCAGGACATGGTCCACCGGGCGGGTCAGGTGGAAGGTATCGACGGGGTGGAGCTCCACTGGGACACCGACTTCACCGAGCTCTCCTTCGCTGAGATGCGCGACCTGCTGGCCGAGCAGGGCCTGGTCTGCTCCAATATGAACGTCAACACCTTCAGCTACAAGAAGTGGAAGCACGGGGCCTTCACCAACCGGGACCCCGCCCTGCGCAAGGAGGCCCTGGAACTGGCCACCGGGGCGGTCGCGGCTGCCCGGGAAATGGGCTGTGGGGTGGGTCTCTGGCTGGGGGCCGACGGCTACGACTACCCCTTCCAGGTC
>CAZIBA010000448.1:2446-3068 GCA_964536795.1 uncultured Planctomycetota bacterium
TCGACTACCGCCAGCAGTGGGAGCTCACCATCGAGGGCATCCGCACGGTCGCCCAGGTGGACCCCACCGTGGACGTCGGCATCGAGTACAAACTCAAGGAGCCCCGCACCCACATCCAGATCGGCTCGGTGGCCAAGGCCCTCTACGTCTGTCACGAGGTAGGGCTGGCCAACGTGGGCGTTGCCCTGGACTTCGGCCACGCCCTGATGAGCCGGGAGAACCCGGCCGACAGCCTCTGTCTGCTGGCCCGCTCGGGGAAGCTCTTCAACATCCACTTCAACGACGCCTACCGCGAGTGGGACGACGACATGATCCCCGGCACCGTCAACCTCTGGGAGACCGTCGAGTACCTCTACTACCTCGAGGTCACCGACTACCGCCGATGGATCGGTCTGGACATGTTCCCCTACCGCGAGGACGTGGTGGCCGCCTGCCAGATGGCCGTGGACAACATCAAGGCCATGACGAAGCTGGCCGACGCCATCGACCGGAAAGCCCTCGAAGAAGCCCAGAAGACCATGGACGCCGTGGCCACCCAGAAGGTGGTGCGCAGTATCGTCTTCGGCAGGTAGCAGGTCCCGTCAAAGCCCCCTCTCCCTTTGGGGGAGGGTTGGGGTGAGGG
>CAZIBA010000449.1:0-3067 GCA_964536795.1 uncultured Planctomycetota bacterium
TCGTCGAGGCTACGGAGGACAAACCTGTCGAAGGGTCGAACCACCTGTGGTGAGCCTGTCGAACCAAGGAGTGCCCGTGAGCATGGCCGGACGAGCCCTGGCACACTTGCGTTGGGTGGGACGGACTGACCGCGCTGAACCTGTCGAAGGGCAGACCGCCCTTGGGGCGGGACCAGGTGAGAGAGACAAGGGGCTTAAGCCCCTTGCCTGTCTTCCACTCGGCCTCTTGCCCGACGAAGGTGGTTTTGCTGGGGACTGTTTTTGACTTGCGACTTCCTGACCTTGTCCGAAAGGAGCACGGTGTGAAACGGATTCTGTTCGAGCTGTCCACGTTCGGGGCCGCTGATCCTCCGTACGGCGGAGGGGACGGTCAGGGCGACGGTGGTCTCCGGGAGGGGTCCTCAGTGGGGTTTGCGGCCCTCTCCGCCGGTCGCTTCCGCAAGGAGCTCATTCGTGAGGGGACCTGGGTGCATCCCACCCGCAACTTCCGCCTGTCGGTGACGGTGGAGCGCATGCGCCGATGGGTGGAGAAGTTCCGCCTGATGCAGAAGCGGGGCATTCGGGTGCCCGTTCCCTTCGGTCACAGCTACGACCCCAAGGACAACGCCGGCTTCGTCGAGGAGCTCGTGCTGTCCGGGAACGTCCTCACGGCGGTGCTCAACGTCCCCCGACCGGAGGACGCCGAGAAGCTGGGCCGCACCGTCAAGGACGTCTCCATCTCCGTCAACCCCGACTTCCGCGACGGCCAGGGCCGCCGATATGGCGAGGTCATCGAGCACGTGGCCCTCACCACCCAGCCGGTCGTCTCCGGTCAGACCGACTTCGTCCCCCTGGCCCTTCCCGACGGGAGCCAGGCCGAGGTCTGGATCTTCGCCGTCGAGAGCCTGATGCCCCGCCAGCCCGCCGGGGCGGCCCAGCCGGCCGAAGAGACGCCCACCGACGACGGAGGCGCTCGCCTCCCGGCCGCCCAGTCTCAAGCGACCGAAGCCGGCGAGGAAGAAACCGTGGAACTCGAAGCCCAGCCAGAGCCACGCACCTCCCAGGAGAAGCCCTCCACCATCGAACCAGCCAACCCGGATACGGACCTCTCCAGCGGAGTCGTAGGACAGCTGCGTGCGCCGGTCGTGGAGGAACCCACGTCGGCTCCGAAGGAGCGGGCGGTGGCTCTGGCGCGGGAGCTCAGCGACCTTCGCCAGCAGGAGCTGGAGCGCGAGTTGGCCGAGCTGCTGCGCTCGGGCCGGCTCACCCCGGCCATGCGCGGACCTGCGCACAGGCTGCTGGCCCTGCGCGAACCCGTCAGCTTTCAACTGGCCGACGGCCAGGCCGAGTTGGACGTGGCCGCTGAGGTCCGGGCACTGCTTTCGGCCGTGCCCGAGCACGCCCTCATCGACCTCCGGGAGCGGACCCTCTTCGAGGCGGCAAAGCCAGTAGGCGAGATGACCGACGAACGGGCCGCCAAGTTGGCGGCCGAAAACCGCCAACTGGCCAAGCTGGAGGGGTGATAGAAGGGCAGTCTGAGCCGCAGAGACGCAAAGAACGCAGAGAACAACAAGAGAACAGCGGACGAAAGGAAGTGACAAGCCCCCGGTTCTGCTAACCCGAGGTGGCACAACCTGGCGGAGCCAAGGTGTGGGCGAAGCGTGGGCAAGGCTACAAGGCAGCCCCGGCCTCCGGCGCTGCGCAACCACGGCCGGGCAAGCCTGTCCGCCATAGCCCGGAAGGGCGAAGGCGGAACCGGCCGTGGCACATCCGCCGCGCGGGACGTGGATATGCCCGGGCGGGTCCTGCCTGTCGTGAGCCCCGTCGAACGGCCCCGCCCGGAACTCGACGCCAATATACCGCCGGCAAGGCTTGTCCGTCATAGCCCGTACGGGTCGAAGCCCATCACGGTGTTGGCGGACAGGAATGTCCGCCCTCCCGAACAAGGGAGGCCGGGCATTCTTGCCCGGCAGGGGTGCCACGGGCACCCCGACCTGTGGTGAGCCTGTCGAACCACCTGTGGTGAGCCTGTCGAACCAAGGAGTGCCCGTGAGCACGGCCCGTACGGGCCGTGGCACAGCAGGCCAAGTCACGGCTGCCAAACGGAACGGACAAGGGGCTTCAGCCCCTTGCCCTGCGGCCGGGAGTGACGGGGCGATCCGTGCGGATGGACTCGTAGCCGGCCAGGATGGCGGCCAGGGTCTCTCGCTCGGACCGGCCGCTGGTGTAGGGCTGGCGCCTCTCGGCGATGCTGGCGAGGAACTCCTCGAGCTGACGGACGAAGCTGCCCGGTGCGCCGAGCTGCTCGTCCGCTGGGCAGGGGACGACCTCGGGTTCACCCTCGGTGTGGACCGTGATGCTGTCGCCCTGGCGCCAGTTGACGTCGAGCGTGCCCTCGCTCCCGAAGAGGACCAGGTCGGCATACTTCCGGTAGCCGTGCAGTTCGGCGCTGACGGTCATGGTGAGCAGGGCGCCCGAGTCGAAGCTGACCAGGGCCACCACCGTGGACTCCAGCTCGCTCTGGAACTCGTCGGAGCGGACCTGGCGGGCGACGATTTGAGCGACCTCACCCAAAAGCATCCGGGCCACGGACATCACGTGGATGCCGTTGAGCATCCAGATGCCACCCCCGCAGACGGCCGGGTCCGCCAGCCAGGCCCGACGGCCGGGGTAGGAGAAGGTCTTCCGGCCGCGGGGGATGAGGTTGAGACGACCGGTGAGCACCTGGCCGATGGTCCCGGCAGCGAGGACGTCACGGACGGCCTGGCTCCGGCGCTGGTAGCGGGCCGACTCGGCCACCATGAGGATGGTGCCGGCCTGCTCGCAGGCGTCGATCATGGCATCGGCGTCTTCGAGGGTGAGGGCCATGGGCTTCTCCACCAGGACGTGTCGGTTAGCGGCTGCGGCCTGCTCGCATCCCTGGCGGTGGACGTGGTGGGGGGTGGCCAGGACCACGGCAGCGGCCGCGGGCAGGGCCTCCAGGGCCGTGGCGAGGTCGGTGTAGGCAGCGGGGATGCTCCAAGCTTCGGCCTGGGCGGCGAGGTGGTCGGCATCGGTATCCACCAGGGCGGCGACGCGGACGTCGGCG
>CAZIBA010000450.1:0-3061 GCA_964536795.1 uncultured Planctomycetota bacterium
GGCCTCTTCGACCTGATGGACTACTTCGCGCGGGACATCTTCGCGACGGCGGGTCGGCGCATTCCCGCGGAGGCGACCGACGAGGAGCGGTGGGAGTTCCTTAGAGGCGTACTCGGCAAGGCGCGGAACGTCTCCTACTGGCGCCACGTCATCGTGACGCTCCAGGGGCTCTTCGGCCTCGAGGATGATGACCTCACCGATGACAACTGGAAGCAGGTCAACGACGCCGTCCGCGGGAAGAGCCGTGACCCGGACTGGTACGACCACATTACCGCCGACGTCTGCGGCATCATCACGCAGGTCCGCAACGTCCGCTGGTACCAGGATTGGGAGCCCGAGTACTTCACCGCCGTCATACGCATGGAAGGCGCGCTGTACGCCGTGCGCGAGGAGGAGCGCGAGCGACTGGCCGAGCACATCGGCATGGAACTATCCGACCTGGCTGCGGTCAAGGAGGCCGTCGCTACGCTCATGCAGGGCTACAAGGATCGGGGGGCAATAGGGATCAAGCTGGGCCACGCCTACTGGCGCACCCTCGCCGTCGAGGAAGTCTCCGAGCACCAGGCCGCGCAGGTGTACGCGAAGTCACTGCAGGGCCGGGAACTCTCGTTCGACGAGGAGCAAGCCTTCCAGGACCATATGATCGACTGGCTGGCATCGCTCTGCCGGGATATGGGGCTCATCTTCCAGATTCACACGGGTGTCCAGAACAACTGGGCCCACATCCCGTACTCCAACCCGCTCCACCTGTGCCCCCTCCTCAGGAAGTACAAGGAGGTGCGCTTCGACCTTTTCCATGCCGGCTACCCCTACTCGCGGGAGATGGGGATGCTGGGGAAGCACTATCAGAACGTCTGGCTCAACCTCGCCTGGTGCTACGCCATCAGCATGGAGGCGACCAGACAGTCGCTCTCGGAGTGGATCGACCTGGTGCCGGGGTACAGGCTGTTGGGCTTCGGTTCCGACGTGTTCGCCCCCGAACTCATCTACGGGCACCTCGTCATGGCCCGCTCCTGCGTGGCCGACGTGCTGGCGGAGAAGGTGACCCGTGACTTCCTCAGCCTGGACGCCGCCCTCGACCTGGCCCACAAGATGTTCCACGACAACCCCATGGAGCTGTACAGACTGCGATAGGGTCGGGGCAAGTAGCGAAGACCCACCTTCAGAAGTGGCCCTTGCCGCCGGTAACGGGGTAGGGACTCGAACCGTCGACACGCGGATTCAGGATCGGGTTCTCGTTTGGGTGGAAGAGGGTTCCTGCCGGGGTGCATGGGGGCAGAGGCCAGCCGGCACCTCACTCTGGCCAAGCTCTGCACCACGCTGCTCTTCCTCGGCATGGGGGCGCTGCTGATCTTCTTCGGGTAATCCCGGAACCATCTCCTTCAGGGGTCGATTGCTCTCAGGGCTTCCTGAATGGCCGGCGGTGCGCCGTCGTCTGACGGAAGGAGGCGTGGCTCTCCCGGTGAGAGCTTTTTGGTTGTGCGATGGGAAGTGTCTGACCATAATCCCGCTGGGAGTGAGGGCGGTGGCTCTTGCTCACAGGCGCGGGGTGGCTCGGTACGTGACCGGGTGTTCCGGCGTAGGCACGTGACGGCAGGGAGGTAGGCGAATGAAAGGCGAATGGGGTCTGGTTCTCTCAGTGGTAGTGGGAGCGGCGGCCGTGGCTGCCGCCTTTGCCGGCCAGCAAGCTCTGGGGCAGGAGGAGTCGCAGGCGGGGGTTGAGGCCTCAAGCATGACGGTCGAACCGAAGTCCACGCCGGAGATCCCGGAAGGGCCGACGGGTCTTGCCGCAAAGTACCCCGGCGACGTGGGCATCGAGAAGGACCCGGACGTCATCTTCGTGGCGGACTTCGAAGGCTCGGTGGACGAAATCTGCAGTCACTGGGACCAGGTTGACGGTCAGCCCACCATGTCCAAGTCCGACGAAGTGCCGCCCGGAAGCGGTGGCAGGCAGTCGCTGCTTCTCACCCGGGTGGCCGGGGGCACGGACGGCTACACCGGCGGGGGCAAGTTCTCCCGTTGGCTGAAGGACGAGCAGGGGGATGGCTACGATCGACTCTTCTACCGTGTCTACATGAGGTTCAACAAGGAGCACGCCCCCATCCACCATTACGGCAGTGGCCTCTCCGGCTCGTTCACCCCCTATGCCCATGGCGGAGCGGGGCGGCGGCCGAAGGGCGACCAGCTGTGGAGCACCAACGTCGAGCCGGGCGACTTCAGTCGGTGGCACTACTACACCTACTGGCAGCAGATGGGCGGAAGCCCGCCTCGCGGTCAGACCTGGGGCAACCTGTTTGAGGCGGACGTTCCGCCCCGCCCCGTCGAGAAGGAGAGGTGGATCTGCGTGGAACTGATGGTCAAGATGAACGACATCGGCGACACCAACGGGGAACAGGCCTACTGGATCGACGGCAAGCTCAGCCGGAAGGGCGACATGATCACCAGCTACCTGGGCAAGGGCTTCCCCTCGGTCGGCACCTGGACCCACGACAGGTTCCATCCGGGCCTGACCACGCCAGGCAAGGCCTGGAACTACGAGGAGGGCCGGAGTGCGCCCATCCCAGGCGGCAAGCCCTTCCCCGGGTTCGCCTGGCGAAACGTCCCCGAGCTGAACGTCAACGGCATGTGGCTGTACCGCTACATGGACCCGCCCGAGCCAGGCACCAGCAAGGTCTGGTGGGACCACGTGGTGGTGGCCAAGAAGTACATTGGCCCCCTGAGTCCGGTCAGCGAGTAGCACTGGCTTTCTGACCGAGTGCTCAACTGAACGCCTCGCCCTTGCCGGGGGGGCCTGAACAGGCGCCGCGTCAGTGTGTGCGAGCGACCCCCCACCTGCCCTGTAGGGGCGGGCTGCGTGGATCGGGTGACGGCGTCCGCGCTGCGAAGGCAGTGGGCGGGCCTTCCTGCACCGTCCCGTCCCCGCAGAAGCACCTCGGACTCCCGAAAAAGCCTCGTAATCCTGCCGGAATCCTCTTGAGGGTGCCGCCACCTCGAACACTGATCCGCTCCTCGGTCAACGGCGGCGAGGGAAAGGGGGGCAGATTTGGCGCTAACCACCAGT
>CAZIBA010000451.1:0-628 GCA_964536795.1 uncultured Planctomycetota bacterium
AGAAGAACCGTCAATAGACCGTGATTCTAACGGAGATTTATATGTTGCTTTGCAAAGTCCGATTGATGACCACGGATATGTTTATAAATCAACAGATGGAGGGGCAACTTGGCAACAGTGGTTTCAATTTTCAAGCGGGGTAGTTGAACCCTCAATATGTGTAACTGCTACAAACATTGTTGTCCTTTTTTCTATGGTTAGTCTAGAGAACATTATGTGTTTTTGGAGGAGAAAAGATGGTTCTGATCTTGGTTTTCAGCAACTGAATGGTTTGTGGGGCGAATCGCCTTCTATTGACAATCCAGGTCCAAATGTAGATCACTCAGTTGTTGCAGTTCATAGAGGAATGTTTTATGGTGGTGATATTTATCTTATTTTCCAATTCAGCAATGATGGTGGTGAAAACTGGTCAGAACTCGATACGGTGATTGATGCAACATCTCGTAGTGTCAAATGTGATGGTGCAATCACTGTTGCAGAGCAGTCTGGAAGTTATAAGGCACTGATTGCATATTACACTCCTTTGGGAACAAATTCGAAAGACATTTATGTCTTGCGTAGTAATCCAACAGGTTGGGATCAGGTCCATCAGATTCAGAGCAAAAAGACTGACCACCCGTCCAGGTCT
>CAZIBA010000451.1:638-3056 GCA_964536795.1 uncultured Planctomycetota bacterium
GGGTGGAACCAATATATTAAGATTTGATCCTTCAATTCGTGCATTGCAATATGGCAATGAAAGCTCTATTTTGCTTTATTATGCAGAACACACTACTTCTCCATCAGATTGGGATCTTAAGTTTGCTTACAGTTATAATACAGGAAACGTGGGGACATGGAATTCAGGTCATATATCTGATCCCAATTTTAATCAAAGATTTCCTCATCTTGGTGTGGGCGCATTTGGCCATAATTATTTCTATGTTGGCTATTGGGACTGGAATGACGATGGTCAAGCAAAGGTTTTTGGTATTTATCATTATTTTAGTAATATTTCAAATTATACAGTAAAACGAGCATCAAGAGGAAATATAAGTCTCCTTAGAGAAAAAGTAGCTGTGAATTGGTATAACAATGCGACAGTACCCGTTGTAGTTTGGGCTGATAGGACAACAACATACTATAATGTCTTTTGTAATTTGGCAGATGGAGCGCCACCTGGTATTAAAGAATCTTATTCAGAAAGTCATTCAAATAGTGTTTCATTATTCCAAAATCATCCTAATCCAATATTCACACAGACAGTCATAAAATATTCTATCCCTGAAAAGTTGAAGGTTGAACTGAAAATTTATGATGCAGCTGGAAGAGAAATTGCGAGCCTGGTGAACAAGGAACAGGCTGCTGGATACTATAAGGTAGAATGGGATATAAGTAATGTCTCAAAGAAAAAATTCCCAAAAGGCGTCTATTTCTGTCAACTCAAAACAGCCAATTTTACTGATACCAAAAAGATGGTGATTGTGAAGTAAGACTTAAAAAGCAAAATGTAAAATTGTGAGGTGTATCTTACTCCTCCCAAAAATATTACAATTCATCAATAAATTCGTTAAGAAATACTAAGGCATTCCCAGAAAGATTCAAATACTAATTTTTTTAAGATTTTTATTACCTAAAAAGACTTTTTTTGAAACGCCAAGTTCATGTTTTAATTGAAGATTATTTGTTAATCTTTACATTAAACATTTTAATAAAAAATATTAACGATTTCTGGATCAAATTACTTCTCTGAACATTTTTTAATTCTTCTATTTCACCGCTTTCTATATTATTTCTTTTAAATGCTTAATGATGAGACAACATTCCTTACTTCTTTTCCAAAAAGAGAGTTAAACTCAATAAGATTATAGATATCGGGTAGAGAACATCGTCTTCTTATGTCTGAATTAAAGGTCACTAATTTTATCCTTGACAAGTAGGAAAATAAATGATAAAAATTGTGGAACTGAATATTGAAGCATAACTTATTGGAGACGATAAAAGCTCCAATTTAGATTGATGCATCCAAAAAGGTTTCATTTGAAATGATTTTGCTAAAGCCATTAACAAATAATGAAATATTTAAAATCCTCTGGGCTATTTATGAACTGATTAATAAGAATAGGTTAACTTTAAATAATATTTATAAATCAACTGGTTTTGCAAAAGAGAAAGTACGCGAAATTCTACAATATCTATTATATTATGGTTATATCTCAATTCCTTCAAGAAAATCTCCTCCAAAATTAACAGATGCAGGATTAGAACGCTTGAATCAAAGAACAATATTTAAGAAATAGCTATTTTCCCATGGGCCCGAATTATATTTAGTCAAATCATTTATAATTTCTCAATATACTTGACTCCAATTCTTCTTTTAATAGGGATATTTTTCTTCATCATTAAGGCATTTTCAAGAAATATTGAAATGGGAATTCGAATTTCTTCAGCAGCTCTTTTGCCACTAATAATTTTTGAATACATATATTATTTCAATAGAGATATTGTAATTTGGGCAAGAAGAATTAAACCAATATATGGATTCGTTTTCGCTTATGCATTGGGGGTAATAATAATGTTTATTCTTCGTCTTGTGAACTTTCTTCCTTGGGTTTCATTAACGGAATTTGTTCTATCTTTAAGTTTCTGTTTACTTGCATTAGGCCATATGGAGTTTTCTTTTGAACAAAATAAAATATTTTCTTTGCACTTCGGAATGATTTCTGGAATTCTTTCTTATATAATTTTCCCGGGATTTCCAGTAAATGCACTACAAATTTAGTAATAAATAGACTTAAGATTGTTTTTTGCATACTTCAAAATTTCATTTCGTTTCAAATCAAATAACTTTTGCCCCTCCCTTAATACTCGATTATCTCCAAAGTAATTTTCATTTCCATTTAAGTCCTTAATAATTACACGATCAATTTTCTTGTCATTGTAATAATCAATTAGTCTAATAATTAGACCATTATCTTTCTTAATTTCCAAATAATTAGTATCACCTATTCTTGAAGTGATATGATAAAGAATTTTTTCTTTTGGCTTATTAATGTTAACTTCATATATTCCGGTTTTATAACCAATGGCAAATAAAGAAGAGATTAATGCAGCCAGC
>CAZIBA010000452.1:0-3046 GCA_964536795.1 uncultured Planctomycetota bacterium
AGTCGTGGAAGCCTTCCCCTGCACTGTCCAGCTCGCCACGAAGGATTTCCTTCTCCTCTATACGGCTGTCATCGTCCAGGTCAACAAAGAAAACGTCGTAGATGCCTTCTGGCAACTCCCCTGAGGATCTGCATATGCCGCAGACGAGGGCTGTGTGTCCGGCATCGTCGAATCGCAGGCTCGCATATCGGGCGTCGAAGCCAGGGATTCCCCTCAGTTTCTTGGTAGCGATCGCTGTTGTTTCAAGTACTTGGTTCTGAAGAAAGGGAGGCTTGTCAGCCTTTGTCTTGCCTCCTCGTCGCCACTGCAATTGGTAGACCTTCGATCCCGGCCCGGTTATCACGCGATTCGTTCCTTCGGAGACACGCATGTTCCCCGCAGTACGGTCGATGCCTCTCCCCACAGCAAGTACGTCTTCGGTAAGGGCGCGGGAATTTGAGCCCTTATCCGCAGAACTGGCCTGCACCATCTTGTAGCGGATTCTGATGTATTCGGGCTTCTCGCTGGTCTGCACCTCAACGATCTGGAGGATGCCGGTTCCTCCCTCACGCGTCCTGAACATGTACGTTACGGGCAGTTCGCCCTGTGCGGGTATGAGCGCAGGACCCTCAGTCTGCGTTTCGGGCAGTTGGTCGAAAGGAACTTGACCGGCCGGCTTGTCCCAGTAGTCATTGCCAAGAAGGAATACGCTCATGTCCAGTGCGCCCAGCCCCGGGCTCGCCCGATCAGTTTCCCCCACCGCATCGATGCCGTTCTTCCTGACCAACGCGAACTCAGCTTCCCTCTCCAACCCCGGGGCCGAGAAGAGCAGACCGGTGTCAAGGTCGATCGCGGAACCCGTTTCTGCGCCTTTCACCACCCGCTCAATCACCGGCCCGAAACTCAGCGCTTGGGTTACAGGGATTTCCACCTCCGGGGCTTCCACCTCCGGGGCTCCGGTGCCTCTGGTTCCCAGGGGATGCTGGCCGATGTAGGTGAGGTGGTTGAAGCCGAACTGACGGACCAGCCTTGCCGCGAGGCCCTGCGCTCGGTTCTGTTCCTCCAGCGTGAGGTCGTCGGACGCGACAGCACATTCGAATGCGGTGTGAGCCCGGTCGGTGACCTTTTCCAACAAGGTGGGCAACTCCTCCCAGGTGGTCTGCTGACCCTCAAAGGTCATACGGTCCTTTCCCACCACCAGCCGAACATACCGCCGCACCTCCGAGGGCTCGGTGACAACCTCCACTTGCGTCCGGTGGCTGGGCTCGAGGGAGACGTTCCGGAACTCCACCCACTCATAAGGACGGACCTGGAACTGGAACTCCTTGACCTCGAAGAGCGGCAGACCCTTGAACGTAGCGACCATCAGGCGTAGCCCCGCCTCGCCGGCGGCGGCGCTGGAGAGCTCGGGGTGATGTATCTGAGCTTCCCGGTCAAGCGCTATGACGCGGTAGTCTTTGTCCTCAATGGCATGCGCGACATTGACCCGGACGTTGCCATCGAGTTCGCTCGCCGGCGAGAAAACAACGTCGCCCAGTAGGCGATGCGCTGCAGCCTTTGGGCCTCCGATGCCATTGAACGATGTCAGTTGTTGCCAGGGCCCCGAAGCAAGCCCAAAGGCGACGGTGCAGGTGTCGTGGGATCTGGGTATCGAAGCAGCGTTTGCCCACAGGTTGGGGACGGCCTGACCGTTCTTCCTGGGGTCGCCGCCCGCGCTCGCTACCGTTGGCACAATAAGCCACTTTGTGGCGCAGCGGTCAGCAGGTGGGTTTGCTATGCGTACTGCGAACTCATAGGCTTGGACGTCTTCCTCGGCGTGGGCTCTGCGGCCCATTGAGTCATAGGGAGCCTGGGCAAGGGGTGAACCGTCGGGCTGCCACCAGGGCTGGCCTCGGGAGGGGTTGTAGGACACGCCCACCAACTCCACCGTGACGCGTCCCGGCAGTGTAGCTTTGGCTCCGGGCGTCCCGACCGGTGCTGTCTCCGGCTCTTCGGCGACGGCTTCACCGAGCTTCAGTGCTGCGATCGGCAAGAGCAAACAGGTCATGGCGATGAGCGCGAGAGCGACCGTGAGGCGGGTGAGGGCCTGGCGGGAGCGCTTGGCATCGAGAATGGCCAGGAGCCTCCCTTCCAGTTGGGACGGACGGGCCATGGCGACGGCGGCGATGGCGGCGCACCGGGCCGGTCGGGCCGACCGGGCAATCTGGAGCAGATGGTCGGCGTAGCCAGACGGTCTGAGGCCGGCGAGGAGCACGTGGTAGTCGCAAGCCCGCTCGCGCTCGACACGCATCCGACGGCCAGCAAGCCAGACCAGCGGATTGAACCAGTAGAGGGCACAGGCAACCTGGGCCAGGGCCTGGGTCACGCAGTCTCTCCGCCGAACGTGGGCCAGCTCGTGCAGGATGACCACCCGGCGACGCTCCTCCGACCAGGCCCCGCCCTCAGCGGGAAGCAGCACCACCGGCCGGGCAAAGCCCCAGGCCATGGGCACAGCGACTCGCGAGCTGACGAGCAGCCTGACCCGACTCGGAAGGCCGAGCTTCCGGGCGAACTCCACCCTTCGACTTCGCTCAGGGTGGCCTGAGCAATTGACCTTGCCTGTCCCGAGCAGTGTCGAGGGGTCGAAGGCCACGAGCACCGCGCTCCACGGCGACCCGGGCTCCACCGGGCGGGCGTCTCGGACAATCCTCAAAACACCCACTGTCCCGACCAGGAGAACCGACAGGACCGCCAATGCGCCCGCACCCCACACCAGCAGCAGCCAACGCCAGGGGGACGCGTGCCACGGCCGGTCTCGTCCAGCCGTGCTCTGCTCACCGGCAGCATTCGCCGTACGGCGGACGGAGACGGCTTCCGAAGCGACGGGAGCTGCTGCACCAGGCAGCGGCATTTCCGCTGCCGGCAGGACGGGGTCAGGTGCCGCGGCCACGGCTGGGACGTCCACAGGCGCAGTCTGAGGGCCAGCTCTCCCCGCGGGTAGTATGGGAAGCCGCCAGGCTGGAAGCACCAGCGAAAGTGCGGGCAGCACGAGGACACTGGCCACCGCCAGCGACCAGATGAGGTGCCG
>CAZIBA010000453.1:0-2212 GCA_964536795.1 uncultured Planctomycetota bacterium
GTCATCGATACGGACGCAGCGGAGGCCGAGCCCCAGGTCCTGCCCGGGCTGGCCGTTGGTCTGGGGCCCTGGCTGGACCTGCTGTCCCGTGCGGGGGTGGAGTGGGTGCTCTGTGGCGGGATGAGCCCGTATCTGTTCAGTGCGCTGTCGGCGCGGGGCATCCAGGTGACGATGGGTGTCGCCGGTGAGGTGGAGGCGGTGCTTGCGGCGCTGCGGGAGGGTCGGCTTCAGTTGGGTGCTCAACCTCCCTTCTCGGTGTGGCCGGCCCCGGGCCCGGCAGGCGGACGCTGGTGCGGGCTGGGTCCCTTTGGGCCTGGCCGGGGGTTGCGTCGCCGGGGTGGCCGGGGGCCGGGGATGGGACAGGAAGGCCGACGAGGCGGCCCGGGATTCAGGGGACGACAGCTATGATTCTTTCGGTAGCCAGTGGCAAGGGAGGTACGGGCAAGACCCTGGTGGCCACCAGTCTGGCCCGTTCCTTCGGGAGCGTGGGCTTCATCGACGCCGACGTCGAGGGGGCCAACTCCCACCTCTTCCTGCGACCAGACATCAGCGAGACCAAGCAGGCGACCGTCGAGGTGCCCCGCTTCGAGGCCGAGCTTTGCATCGACTGCGGACGCTGCGCCGAGGCCTGCCAGTTCAACGCCATGGCCGTCGTTCGTGGTCAGGTGGTCATCTTCCCAGAGCTCTGTCACTCCTGCGGGGTGTGCATGGAGGTCTGCGAGCCCGGGGCGCTGACGCCCACCGAGGCCGCCCTCGGTGAGGTGCACGTGGGGACGTTCGGGGACAAGCACCCGTACGCCTACGGGGAGCTGGCCATCGGCCAGGTGCGGGCGGCGTCCCTCATCGCCGAGGTGAAGGAAGCGGGCAGCTCCGGCCGACCGGTCACCGTCATCGACGCCCCTCCGGGCACCAGTTGCGCCACGGTGGAGGCGGTCCGGGGAAGCGACTACTGCCTGCTGGTGACCGAGCCCACCCACTTCGGCCTGCACGACCTGGTGGCCTCGATGGCCATGCTGGCGGAGATGGGCGTCCCCGGCGGCGTCCTCATCAACCGGGAGGGCCTGGCCGGCGTCGACATCGAGGGGGTTTGTCGGGACTGGCAGGTTCCCGTGGTCGGGCACGTTCCCTTCGACGAGAAGATCGCCCGCTGGACCGCAGCGGGTGAGCTGGTCGTGGACCGGTCGCCTCACTACGCCACCTACTTCGGCCGTCTGGCCCGCCAACTACTGCGCCTGGCGCCAGAGGCCCGGCCACCCGTGCCCCCGACCAGAGCGGGCCTCCTGGAGCTGGCTGGTGAGCTGGCCGCGCCTGGGGAGGGGACTCTGGCGGGGCCTTCGCCGCCGCGGTGTGTGGTTATCAGCGGCAAGGGGGGGACGGGCAAGACCATGATCGCATCGGCCCTGGTGGCTGCCGGTGAGGACACCCTGGCCGTGGACTGCGACGTGGATGCGGCCAACCTGCACCTGGTGGTGCGGGCGGAGAAGTCGTGGGGGCGCGAGTTCGCGGGGACACTCCTGGCCCGGATCGACGGCGAACGGTGCACGGGATGCGGCATCTGCGTCGAGCGGTGCCACTTCGGGGCCGTCCGGTTCGCCGACGACGGGAAGGCCGTGGTGGACGAGCTTCGCTGTGAAGGCTGTGGACTGTGTGCCCTCGTCTGTCCGGAGACGGACGCAGAGGGCGGCGCGGTGTTGCTGGAGCCTCAACTGGTGGGCACCATACTGAGGAGTGAGACGGCCTACGGGCCCCTGGTGCACGCCGAGCTCTCGATGGGAGCGGAGGCCTCCGGTCGGCTGGTCACCGAGCTCCGACGTCAAGCCCGGGCCGCAGTTGACGAGGGGGGCCTGGGGGAGGTGCTGATGGACGGTCCCCCGGGGACGGGGTGTCCGGTGAACGCCTCCGTGGTCGACACCGACCTGGCCGTGGTGGTGACGGAGCCGGGCGTCTCGGCCCGGCACGACCTGGGGCGGGCCCTGGAGCTGCTTCGCTTCCTGGGGGTGCCGGCAGTGGTGGTCATCAACAAGTGCGACGTGAACGACCGGGAGCGGGAGCTCCTGAAGACCGTGGCCGAGAGCTACCGGGCACCGGTCGTGGGTGAGATCCCCTTCGACCGGACCATCGTGGACGCCCTGGTGGCCGGGACACCACCGGTGGCGAGCCCGGACTGTGCCAGCAGGGAGCTGCTCGGTCAGTTGGCTGAGACGGTGGGGCA
>CAZIBA010000453.1:2222-3045 GCA_964536795.1 uncultured Planctomycetota bacterium
TGGGGCAGCGCCTGCGGAGCCTGAGTGTGGTTGCAGATTAGAGGAGGTGAGCGCGATGCCCAGAGGAGATGGGAACGGACCGCCCGGTGGTGGCGGGGCGGGTACGGGCAGAGGTGGCGGTGGGGGTCGGGGCGGCCGGATGGGAGGCTTTGCGCTGGGCCCCGGGGGTGGCTGTGTCTGTCCGAGCTGCGGGAAGAAGGTGGCCCACGGCCGGGGGACCCCGTGCAACAGCCTGAAGTGCCCCGCCTGCGGGGTCACGATGACCAGGGCCCGCTGAGAGAGACGGATTGGTCGGGGCGGTCACGACCCGTGTTCATCCGCAAGGTATGAAAACGGACGTCGCTGCCTGAGCCCTTGAGGCGCCGTCAGTGGCCGCTCTGACCACCTGAGACCTGGAGTGGTCCTGTTAGAGGAAGGAGGCGATGCGATGCCACGAGGTGATGGAACAGGTCCGAGGGGCATGGGTCCGATGACGGGTCGGGCTGCTGGCTACTGTGCCGGCTATCCGACACCCGGCTTCATGAACCCCTACGGTGGTCGGTTTGCCGCGGGCGGCTTCTCCCCTGGAGCGTACGCACCCGTGGCGCCACCTTATGGGGGCGGGTACGGCTGGCCGGGCGGGATGGGCGCTGCCTACCGGGGGTTCGGTCGGGGGATGGCCTGGCGCCGGGGTGGCGGTCGAGGACGTGGCCGCGGCGGCCGGTTCTGATGAGAGTGTTTCGTCAGAGCAGAGGTCGAAAGAAAAGTCCTGTGAGAGGAGGCGAGAGAGATGCCACGAGGTGATGGAACAGGTCCGAGGGGCATGGGTCCGATGACGGGTCGG
>CAZIBA010000454.1:0-3044 GCA_964536795.1 uncultured Planctomycetota bacterium
CACCGACGCCATCCGCGACCTCGGCGCCGACGGCGGGCCCTTCTCCAACCGCGCGGCTCCCGACCTCAGGATGAAGGAGTTGGTGGACGAGATCGTGCGCCTGTCCACCGAGTTCGGCATACTCACCGAGTACACCGCCTTCCTGGCCCGGGAGGGCACCGACCTCTCGGCCCGTGACGGGGTGTTGGCCGAGGCCAACAGCAACTTCCAGCAGCGCGCCGTGGGCACCCGCTACGGACTGGGCTCGGTCAACCAGGACCTGAACAACCAGGTGCTCAGGCAACAGTTCGTCGCCAATCCACGAAACGCATATTTCGACCAGAACATGAACCGGGTGACCGTCACCAGCGTCCAACAGATAGGTGACCGCGCCTTCTACCGTCGCGGGGACCGCTGGTTCGACAGCCGACTCGTGAACCAGGCAGACCAGACGGAACCGACCAGGGTCATCCGCTTCGGCTCGGAGGAGTTCCGGGAGCTGGCCCAGCGGCTGGCCCGGGAGGGTCGCCAGGGCACCATAGCCCTCCGGGGTGACATCCTCATGGTGGTCGACGGCCAGTCGGTGCTCATCAAAGGCCCGGCGGGGGAATAGAGAGCTCCGGAGAAGAGAGGGGCGTACAATGCAGGCCCGAATCGTGCTTATGGCTTTGCTTATCGTCTGCCCTTCGTACGTCAGGGCAGAGCAGCACCAGTCATCAGCAGCACAGGTCGTTCAGCGGTACCTTGCTCTTGGGTACCCAGACTCCCAAGAAGACTCCTCCAGTACGGCCGAGCACCGGTCGGCAATGCTCGAGCTCCTCAACGAGCTGACCGCCCTGCCGGCTGAAGAAGTGGTGCGGGCCATTGGGAGTGCCCTGGGGCAGACTGAGCTGCCGCACCAGCGCCACGAACTGGTCGAAATGCTGGGGCACGTCAAGACCAGAGAATCGGCGGCGCTTCTGTGCGACCTGCTCAAGGACCAAGACGACAGGGTTCGCTGGTGGGCAATATCCGGCTTGCGCGGAATGGCCAGGTGCACCGATCGTCCGGGGGGTAAGCGCGTCCCACTGGGTCCGGAGTCTGCCCCCCAGGTCGATGGGCTTGTCCCCGTCCTTGTATCCGCCGCCAGCGACGACGCAGAGGGAAATCGTGTCTGCGCTCTTTTCGCCCTCGCCGATACACGTGACCAATTGGCCGTAGCGGAATTGCGGCGGCGCCTGAAGGACCCAAGTGACAGGGTGAGGTTCTATGCGGCGTGCTTCCTCACGGAGTTCCAGGATGCATCCGGGCTTCCTGAGATGCGCCGCGAGCTCAACAGGCTCTCCGGCACCAGCAGACTTAGCCCGGAGGACTACGGGCAGGCCGAAATGCTGCTTGCTTCGCTGGAACGGCTCACAGGCAAGAGTTTCGGGCCCATTCCGTTGAACCCAACACTTGCCTCCGTGTCCGGGGGAGAGAGGGAACGTTACGACGAGCTTCTCGCCGCCTGGGCCGCATGGTGGGCCTGGGAACCGGGCACCGAGAGTGAATAGGTGAACGTGGAGGTACCTGTTGCAGGGCGCTGATTGACCCGTGACGGAAGAGGAGGTGTTGAGATGACTGCTTGGGGGAAGTTGGGCATCGTGGTCGTGGTAACCGCGGTCGCCTGCTTGTTGACGGCCGGGTGGGGAGAGGAAGCGCAGGAGACGCCGGGCGCCAGCGGGCCGGCGCCCCGTATCCAGGTCGCAATCCTGCTGGATACCAGTGGCAGCATGAGCGGCCTCATCGAGCAAGCCAAGACCCACCTGTGGACCATCGTCAACGAGTTTGCTCGGATGAAGAAGGACGGGCGGGCGCCCGTGCTGGAGATCGCTCTCTACGAGTACGGCAAAAGCAGCATCCCGGCCAAGGAGGGGTACATCAGGATGATCGTGCCCCTGACCACCGACCTGGACAAGGTCTACGAGGAGCTCTTCCCCCTCAGGACCAACGGCGGCGACGAGTACTGCGGTCAAGTCATCCAGTCGGCCACCCAGGGCCTGGCCTGGAGCGAGTCCGACGACGACTTCAAGGCCATCTTCATCGCCGGCAACGAACCCTTCACCCAGGGCAAGGTGGACTACCGGAAGGCCTGCCGAACGGCCATCGGCAAGGGGATTATGGTCAACACCATCTTCTGCGGACCCCACGCGACCGGCGTCGCCACCAACTGGAAGGACGGCGCCCTGCTGGCCGACGGCAGCTACGTGAACATCGACCAGGACCGCAAGCTCGTCCACGTCGAGTCCCCCCAGGACGAGACCATCGCCAGGCTCGACGCGGAGCTCAACAGCACCTACGTCCCCTTCGGAGCCAAGGGAGAAGCCGGCCGGGCCAGGCAGACGGCCCAGGACGCCAACGCCCAGTCTCTCTCCGCCGGCGTCGCTGCCCAGCGAGCTGCGGCCAAGGCCTCGGGCCAGTATCGCAACGCCGGCTGGGACCTGGTCGACGCCGTCAGGGAAGGTCAGGTGAAGCTCGCCGAGGTGAAGTCCGAGGACCTCCCCGAGGCAATGAAAGAGATGACTACCGAGGAGCAAAAGGCGTATATTGAGTCCCAGGCCCAAACCCGAGCCAAGCTTCAGCAGGAGATCGGCAAGCTGGCCCGGGAGCGGGAGAAGTACGTGGCCCAGGAGCGGAGGGAACTGGCCGGAGCCGGTGGGGACACCCTCGACGCCGTCATCGTCCAGACCGTCCGCCAGCAGGCCGGCGAGAGGAACTTCAAGGTCGAGTAGGATATGGAAAAGCCCTGCGTTCTGATCGTCGAGGACGACGGGTCCATCCGTCGGGGGCTGGCCGACGCCCTCCGCTTCGCCGGCTACGCCACGCTGGAAGCCGAGGACGGCAACCGGGGTCTGGAGCTGGCCGTGGGCACGGACTGTGACCTGGTCCTCCTTGACCTCGTCCTGCCGGGCCGGGATGGTCTGGACATCCTGCGTGAGGTGCGCTCGGCCCGGCCCACGCTCCCCGTCGTCATCCTCACCGCCCGGGGGGCCGAGGCCGAGCGGGTCCGCGGCCTCAGCCTGGGCGCCGACGACTACGTGGTCAAG
>CAZIBA010000455.1:0-3041 GCA_964536795.1 uncultured Planctomycetota bacterium
CTCGACAGGCCAGCACCGTATGGCCGGTTCCGTTACCGTGGTCAGCCCCCACCTGGGCAACGCCTTTCCGGCAGAGATCATCGCCTTTGACGACCGGGTGGACCTGGCCGTCCTCAAGAGCCTGACGAAGGGCCACCCGGCCTACGCCCTGGCCCGCGACGACGCCCTCCTCGCCGCCGAGCGCATCCAGGTGGTCGGTCTGCCCGACGTCGTCCAGAACCTCCATTCGCTCGACGCCATGACCCCCACGCGCCTGCTCACACCCCGCTCCCAGGAGCTCCCCCTGGAGTTCGTGGCCGTCGGCCAAGGGATGCTTCGCTTCCTGTCCCTGTCGGAGACCGGCGACCTACAGCGCGGGTGGAGTGGCAGCGCTGCCCTGCTCCCGGGAACCACCTCGGTCGCCGGCTGCTTCACCAAACTCACGGCCCGCCGACACGGGACGACAACGGAGATCATCTCTGCCCAGGCCGCTGCCGTCGCCCGGGTGAGAAGGCTCCTTGCCCAGGGACAGCACGAGGGGAGCCTGGCCCTCAGCGGGTTCACGCTGCCCCGCCCTGCTGATGCCGGCGACGCCTTCCTGGTGTGCGCGAGAACCCTGGGTCACCTGATGAAGAACGAGGCGAAGCCGGCCCTCACATCGTCGGAGGCCTTCCGCCAACTCCGTCCCCACTGCAGCTTCGGCTACCGGGTCTCGGCCTACGCCGCGTCCAGCCTCAAGAACGACGAGCAGGCCGAGTCCCTGTACCGGCAGGCGTTGAGCATCAGTCCGGAGGACTTGGACCTCAAGCTCCGCTACGTTCAGTTCCTGTCGCTGCACGGCCGCGCCAAGGAGGCCCTGCCCCTGCTCGACGAGCTCTGGCGGACCGGCAGGCGCCGGCCGGAGGTGGCCATCTTCTTCTTCAACATCCTGGCCAAGGGGGGGGAGTTCGCCCGCTGCGCCCAGCTCACCAAGGAGGCCCTGAAGGACAACCCCCAGAACGCTCACCTCTGGGCCAACCTGGGCCTGTGCCAGGCCCAGACGGACGAACTCGAAGGAGCCATCTCCTCCTACGCCCGCGCGGCCGAGCTGCTGCCCGAAGCACCCCGGTTCTCCATCGTGCACGCCGGCCTGTTGGCCCGGGACGGACGGCTCGACGAGGCCGAGCAGCTCTTTCGCCAGCAGGCCCAGGACCGCCCGGACGATGCCGTCGCCCGCTTCTCCCTGGCCGACTTCCTGGCCAGGCATCGACCCGCATCCACCGAGGAGGCCATCGAGCTGGCCGAGCAGGCCCTCCGCCTGCCCAGGCACCCCGAACTGCCCAAGGCCGTGGTTCGCCGGTTCATCGAAAACGTCCGCGCCGGCAGACCCGGCCTGGAGGGGTCGCCCTCCGAACCCGGACCCGCAGAGGTCACCGAGGAGCCCGCCCCCGAGACGCCCGACACCGACGAGGACGAGCAGGAACCGGAGCAAAAAGCCCCTTAGCCCCCCGTCATCGACCGACCGGCCCAGCGGAGCAGGTTCAGGGCCGTGCGGCCCAGGGCCTTGACGAACTCCCACGGCCCCATCTGCCTGCACACCATCAGCAGCTTGCTCGGCCGAGCGTAGAAGGACACCAGCGACCACACGTACCAGGCCTGCAGTCCCCGCAGCGTGAACCCCCGGGGGATGAAGGTGGGACCCGTCATCGTGGCCAGCGAGTAGTCCGACAGGAAGGTGCCGTGCTCGTGCACCGTCTCGTACATCGGTGCCCCCGGGAGCGGGGTGCAGTAGAAGGGGGTGAAGTAGTCCAGCTCGATCTCCCGGGCGAAGGCCAACGATCGGCGGAGGGACCCCTGCGTCTCCCCGGGACCGCCGATGATGAAGGAACCGTTGCAGACGATACCGACCTCCCGGCACCAGTGGCTGGCCTTCCGGTACTGTTCGACAGTGGTGCCCTTCCGGTACCGGCGGAGCATCTCCGGGTCGCCGCTCTCCATCCCCATCCACACCGATCGGCAGCCCGCCCGGTACATCAGCTCCACCACCTCCGGGGTCAGGCTGTCGGCCCGGGCGTCGCAGGACCAGGTCAGGTCGTGGCCGGCCTCGATGAGCCGACGGCAGAGCCCGGTCAGTCGTCGACGGTTGACGGCCAGGTTCTCGTCGTAGATGGTGATGTCGCGCACGCCAAACTCACTGATGAGGTGCTCGATCATCCCCATCAGGTAATCGACGCTGTAGCTCCGGAAGCTCCGCCCGTGCACCGCGTTGCTGCAGAACGTGCACCGGTACGGACAACCCCGCGAGGAGACCAGGTAGGCCGAGGGCGACCTCACCGACCTGCTGGCCGTGGGCTGATAGAGGGTGGCGAACCCGGCCAAGAGGTCCCAGGTCGGAAAGGGCAGCGTGTCCAGGTCCGCTATCAGCGGACGGGGCTCGGTCCGCACCACCCGCCCGTCCCGGCGGACGAGCAGGCCGGCCACCTGCTTGAGGTCCCGGCCCCGGTCCAGGGCGTCCACCAGCTCCACGATGGTCAGGTCGCCTTCGCCCACCACCCCCACGTCGAAGGCCGCCCAGCGCTCCATCGTCTCCTCGGGCAGGGCCGAGACGTGGGCCCCACCCAACACCACCCGCACCCGGGGAAGCCACTGCTTGACCGCCTGGGCGGCCCGGCCGGCCGTATCGATGTGGGCGGTCATCGCCGTGATGCCCACCACGTCGGGCCGGGCGGCGATGATCTCCTCGACGAAGCTCTCCAGCGACATCCCGGTGCCGGCAGCGTCCAGAATGCGCACCTCGTGACCGGCCTGGCGGACCGTGGCCGCCAGGTTGAGCAGGTTCAGTGGCGGTCGGGGCGCACCGGCGGCCGAGAGCAGTCCGAACTCCTGCTCGAACGTCGTCGGGGGGTTCACCAGAACCAGTCGGCTCACCTCTCCTCCCCGTTCGCGGACCTGCACCTTGCCGGCCGCCCAATTCGCCTCTCAGTATCGCCCTTCCGCCTCTCCCGGTCAACCAGCTTCGGGCCTGAGTCAGGGTCATTCAATTGTCGCCACTGAGCCATGAGGGCGACCATCACTTGCCCCAT
>CAZIBA010000456.1:0-3041 GCA_964536795.1 uncultured Planctomycetota bacterium
AAGACGGCGACGTAGCCGCGACTCGACCAGTGCTTTCCCAGATAGGCGCTCCCTGCGCGGGAACCACCCAATCCGTGACTGAACAGCACAACTGGAGCAGGAGACTTCGCAGGGCACAGGTAGACGCGGATGGGGATGTTCCTTTCCCTTGCTGTGTCGTGAACCGTCAGGTCAACCGTCTGCGGCGTTGCGCGTACGGAAACCACAAGGGGATCGTACGGCAGCTCGGCAGCCACTGCCCCCACAGCACACAGCAAACAACTCACGGCCACACGCCTCGACAGTCGGCGCGTGCTGTGTGTCATTTCGGTCTCCTCGCTTCGCCCAATGGCAGCCATCACCGGCGCGGTCTGTCCGCGTCCGTGTGCATGGCTTTGTGAGCCATCCTTTGTGCGTGAAACAATTCAACGACTGTGTTGAGCCGTCGGTTGCGCGATGGCCCATGAGTAACCGAGATTTCCCATATGGATGCCGCTGCAGCCCTTCATTGTCTCGTCACCTTTATTCTGCCTCTTCCGGACCGTCCGTCAACGCTCGATTTGCTCCCATCGCCCCTCAGCCAGCGTAGAGGGCAGGGCTTCAGGCCTGTCCCGTCGGCTTCCAGGAGATGTTGCCCCGGACTGTGCTCTTCGGTCTCGAGCACTGCCTCTGACCCTGACGGCCACGCCAGTCATCCGGGCACTCGTCTCGGCAAGCGAAGCGGCTGGCTGCGCTCCAGACGGGCGGCAGACAGCCCCCTGGGGATGGTCCCATCAGCCATCTGAAGCACGACGTCGCTCGCCACACGTTGAGCGCAAGGTGCAACCGGGAAGTAAGTCCGGGTCTATGGAGGAAGGAGCGATGGATTGGCGACTCAACCGTCGGACAGGCCCGCCCTGGCTCGCGGGCTTCGCTTCGGAGAAGGAGTACGAAGCATATGCTGAGCAGCAGGAGAGGCAACGCCAGAGGCGCGAGGACCTGGAGAGATGGGCGTTCCATGGCCTGCTCACCGAGGAGGAGCTGGCCCGGGCCCGGGTCAGGGTCGAGAGGAGGTGGATATGTGCGGTGGAGGGTCACGACTGGCAGACGCTCGGCGCCACTGCCAACGGATTTGAAATCCTGCAATGCTATCGCTGTGACAACGTCCGTCTCATCAGGGCAGAGGTCTGAGGCTGCGGTGCTGAGCTCACTCCGTGTCCACGCCCCCCGTCGGAGGGGGCCCGCAGCGCGGTCGGGCAGCCGGCGGAGGCGGGTGAGACCCTCATTTGACCAGTTCCAGGGTCTGCTGCCGCCACTCGAGAGCGGTCTCGGCCCGCGCTAGGTCGATGGGGTTGAGGTCGTCTGTGATGACCATGCCTCCCGGCCGGTTCGTGTTCTCTCTGCGGCGGGACAGTTCGTAGCTGAGCTGGCCCACGCCGGCCGTCGGGCCCTGTTCGAGCCCGTCCGGCAGCAGCTCCATCGGCTGACGAAACGCGAACAGCGTCATCACCTGCACCTGGGACCTGTCGTCGCGCGTGCGGTAGGCCTGCAGCATGTCCGGCCCGAAGACCTCCGCCAACGTGCGAAACAGTGAATCGGTGACGAGGTCGTTGCCGGGTCTGCCGATATAGTTGATGGCGAGAATGCCGTCTCCACGGAGCCGGCTCCTGGCCAGCTCGAAGAACTCGCGGGTGATCAGGTGGAAGGGAATCGTGTCGGAGTTGTAGGCGTCCAGCACGATGAAGTCGACCGGCTCGGCATGGCGGAGGAGGTACTGCCGTCCGTCCTGGATGACCGTCCTGCCGCGGTAACGGTGGTGGGGCTCGTGGGCAGCCCTGTGTCCGGGGTCGCTCCTCGCCAGCTCGTCCAGCAGCGGGGAGCCTCGGTTGGGGAACCGGGAGAGATCCAGGTCGTGGCGGGCCCCCGTGGGGAAGTGGACCTCGCCGCGGTAGCCGAAATAGGCCTTGGCCAGTTCGGCCACCTTCACGTCGACCTCCACGGCCGTCAGGTCGACGTCGTAGAACTCCATGACGCGCGCGAACATGCCGCCGGCCAGGCCGATGAGCAGGCCCCGCCGTCCGGCGGCCAGGTCCGGGTAGAACCGGGGCAGCAACTCCAGGTAGTAGCTGTCGGAGTGAAGGATGTCCCCGGCACTTACCAGATCGATGTCCAGGGGCATCCCCGTCTGCATGATGCCGTTGACCATCAGCATCCGGTACGTCCCGCGGCCTGGCTCGTCCCGCTGGATGACCCGCAGGTCGCCGTAGGGACTCTCGCTGTGGAAGAGCTCTCCCGGCAGGCGCCGCTCGGGTCGATGAGCCAGATAGGGCAGGGCAACAAGCAGGACCAGCGGGACCGCCTTGCCGCGCGAGGTCACCACCATCCCCAGGGCGCCCAGGCCGATCAGCACGCCCGCGCAGACCAGCAGCGACCGGCGCGTTCCCAACGAGGGGATCATCCAGAGGCTGACGGCGAGCACGCCGGCGACGCTGCCGACCGTGCTCACGGCGTAGACCGTCCCGCTGGTCGACCCCACACCCTCGACGCTGCGGGCCCGCAGGCGGATGGCGTAGGGGCAGGCCATGGCCACCAACACCAGCGGCGCGAAGAAGATGGCCAGGGCGCTGGCGATGGCGCCCCATGCGAGACCCAGCCACGTGCTCAGCGGCACCAGCACGGCCGTCAGGGAAGGGACAAGGAGCACGGAGCCGCCCGCCAGCAGCAGCACGAGGCAGAGCATCCAGACCCGCGGGACCCGGTCGGCCAACCAGCCCCCGAGGGCATAACCGACCGCTAGACAGGCAAGGGTGACGCTCAACAGCGCGGCCCAGACGTAGAGACTGCTCCCGTAGTGGGTGCCGATGACGCGCGTCCCCAGCACCTCCAGCGACAGCACGGTCGCCCCGGTGGCGGTCACCAGGACCAGCAGGAAGCCGCGCGTCAGGGGGCCGACATCGTCCCCGGCTGGTGTCCTACTCATCGCTCCTCAGCTCCGGCGTGGGCGCTGGTGCCGCAGGGGGCAGAGGGACGCTGGCCGCGCCGCTGTACGTCGACGTGCCGCTGATGCGGCTGGCCCGGGTGAT
>CAZIBA010000457.1:0-2795 GCA_964536795.1 uncultured Planctomycetota bacterium
CGACCGCTCTGCCAGGCGATCGGCGCAGGTGGCGAACCGCTCGATGACAGCCAGTTTCGACTTCGCGTCCTGTCGCAGCGGCTCAGCCTGCCCCAGGTAATCGATGTAGCCGTATTCCTCGGCGCTCCCTTGGAAAAAGTGCGTCGAGTAGAACTCCCGCAGCCGAGCAGAGCCCGGCAGGCTTCGCCGATAGACCACACCACAGGTCGTACAGGACAACAGATCGTCGGAATGCACCGATGGCCTGACGGCTTCCGCAGCGCAGATACGGCAGACTTGTTCCTGCACCGAGTTCCTCCCGAGGGCTGCCCTGTCCGATATCCGGCTCTTCTTCGTTCGGAAGGTTACTTCAGTTTCGCGACGCCTGCAAGCGTGGCTCGTTACCAACCGCAGGGGCGGAGATACGCCGCTCTGACGAAACACCGACGGTTCGGTTTGCCTATGTATGCGCCGCCTGAGCATCATGGGCAGAGCAGGATGTCTTGGGGGCAGGTGCGAATGAGCCGTTCCACGAGGCGGCGGGACCTCCGAAACCACAAGCCGCTGCAGAAGCCTCCATCAAGTGCAAGCATCGACTTACCCACGATCTGGCTGCCGGGGCGCGTCGCTTCGTTTGAAAGCACTTCCAGAGCTCCTTGGTCTTCATAGGTTGCTGCTATCTCATGACTACTCAGAAATGCTCTGTACTCGTCAGCGTGAGCGTAGTTTCGAGAGACCCCCTTGCTGGCGTAGATGGTCAGCGACAGGCTAAGGGCTGAACAGAACCCGGCGACCCAGGGTAAGGCCCGAGCGGAGGCCACAGTGTTGGAGTAGAGGAGCACCATTCTCTCTTCCGGCAGCCCGTCCTGACCAGAGATCAACACCGGTCTGCCTGAGCGTTTGGCGATCCGCCAGAACATGCTGCCGAACCAGCGGGCGAAACGCCCGAAGTCCTCCTCAACAGGGCGAATCACGGTCAGGTCACACGAACGGGCCTCTTCCGCCCAGACTACCTCCGAAGGGCCTACAAGGACCTCCCCGCCGACTTCAACAGACTCACGCTCAGAAGCGGAGGCGAAGGCTTTTAGCTCCTCGCGCCCTTGGGCCGTGAGCTGCTGCTCACCGGCTGTGCCCCTAAAGAGCTGCCTCCTGGTCGCTCCGAACGGTGGACCAGGGGCCAGAACTTTGATGTCCTCAAGGTCAATCGCATAGATGATCCGCAGCGAGGCGCCGAGCTTCTGGGCCAGAGCTATTGCGTTGTGGCGGGTCTGAGCTCCGGCGCGGTATTGGTCGGTGGCTACGAGAACACTTCGAAAAAGCTCACTCACAAGGCGCTCCTCGGTCGCATGAACAAGAGCAGGGACGCCCTCCAACCGACTCAGTGCGGAACGCGGCCAGGCTCTTCCTATCGACAGCGGTGACAGCCGGACCAGGACCGACCGGAGCGGAGCACAGTAGGAGGCCGACGCCCTTGTCTACGACGGCGGCGATCAAGAGCGCAGCATCGAACTTCCGTGCGACGCCGACCGCTCGCTCGAAGGCGGGGTATGCGTCCCGAATCGCGTAAGCCGGCATCAGGATGCGCCGAACCAGCGTCCCGCACTTCTTGGGCTGCTGTGCGTCATTCATCGGGTGCTGGTCCTTTGCCTGGTTCAAGCATGACCCGTACGCCTTCGTACTGGTAGCGTCGGCGCGGCAGGGCGACGCCCTCTTCTTTGAACCGTTCCAGGGCGTTATCGAGAATGTCACACTTAAGCCCCCACGCCTCGGCGGGGTTGTCCGCCCAAGCGGCTACCCAGAGCGTGACGGTTTGCTCTCCCAACTCCATAAACCAGACAACTGGTTCCTCTTGGCCGTTCCAATGCTGGCTCTTCTTGACGATATCAATGAGGACCTCTCGCGCTTTGCGGACGTCTGCCGAGTAGTCGAGGTGGATGGGCACTTTGGCCCAGATCTCGTTATCGCGGATGGTGTAGTTCACGACCTCTTTGTCGGCCATGATTTCATTGGGGATCATGACCCGGCGGTTGTCCCAGGTCTTGAAGGTGGTGTACATCAACCCGATTTCCTCGATGCTGCCATATTCATCGCCGATGGTGACCGTGTCACCAACCCGAACCGGCTGCGAGAAGCAGAGCATGATCCCGGCGACGGCATTGGCCAGGGTGCTGCGGGCGGCCATGCCGACGACGATTCCGGCTACACCTGCCGAAGCCAAGAATGTCGTGCCCAGTCGACGGAAGGCCTCAAACTGCATCAGGATGATGATGGTTCCGGCAAAGTAGATGAGTGGGACGAGGACTCGGCGGATCATCAGGAACGGGGTGCGAATCCGTCGGATCTTCTCTTCGTCGGTCTCGTCCTGGAGCGTCCACAGCTCCTTCCGCCTGACCAGGCGCTTCACCACGCTCGCCAGCCCGACGGTGATCACCGCGGCGACGATGGCGGTGGCGATGGAGGCGATCCACCTGGAGCGTCGCCGTGCTTCCTCTTCGCGGAGGCGGGCCTCCTCCGCCTCAGCCTGTTTTCGCCTGAACTCGGCGTCGAGCAGCTTCTCGCGCGCCTGCTGGGCAGCTTGTCGAGCGTCCCGCTCCAATCGTGAAATCGTTTCCCGGGCAGCGCCAAGCGTGGCCTTGAGCGAAGAGACCCGCTCCTCGGCAGCGGCGATTTCTTGCTCGGAAGCACCTTCTTGCTTGAGTCGCTCCACCGCGGCCTGCGCTATCTCGAGTTCCCGCTCCAGATTCTCCTCCCACGTCCTTTTCTGAACGGCCAGTTCCTTGGCCCGTTCGGCCTCTTCCTCCAGGACGGCGGCTTCG
>CAZIBA010000457.1:2805-3033 GCA_964536795.1 uncultured Planctomycetota bacterium
CCGGAGCTGTGGGTGCGAGCTCCTCAGTCACGGCCTCGGCGGGTTCTTCCGCCTTCTCCTGCCTCTCTTCCTCGGCGGGCTTGGTAGGTTCAGCACCTTCGGCCAGCCGTTCCTGGGCTGCTTCGAGTTGGGCCTGTAAGGAGGGCAGCTGCTTCCTGACGATTTCCTGCTCCTGGGCAGCGCCCGCCAAATGTTTCTGGAGGATGCCGATCTCTGCACCGAACCCCT
>CAZIBA010000458.1:0-3023 GCA_964536795.1 uncultured Planctomycetota bacterium
GGTCAGTGGTTCACCGTAGTAGTAGCGGGCGACGAGCTTCCCCCCCAGAAGCTCGCCCCGGAAGAGGATTCGCTGGGGGAGCTCGAAGGCGAGCTCCATCCTCTCCAACTTGTACTCCTGCACCTCGAAGGAGCCCGAGAAGGTGGGGCCGTTGGGTCGGTGCACGCGCAGGGAATAGGTGCCCGTGGGGGCGAAGCGGTCCAGCTCGACCTGGTGGGCCAGGGTGCCGAACTCGCTCAGGGCCAGCTTCTCACTGGCCAGCACCCGGCCCTGGGAGTCTACCAGGTCCAGGGTGTAGGTCCGGCCCTCCTCGAAGGCGTAGCTCCCCTCGGCCACCTCGCGGAGTATGCCCCGGACGTGCACGGTCTGGCCCGGGCGGTAGGCCGGTCGGTCGGTGTAGACGTAGCCCTTGGGGCTGAGTCCCCGGGAGAGCCCCAGGCGGCCGATCTGGAGGGCGTTGGAGGCGAAGTGGCCGTCGACCACGGCCAGCACACTCACCTGGCCAGCCAACTTCAACTCCTCTGCGGTCTTGGTGAAGACGCCGTCGGGTCCCGTCTTCCCCTCGAAGAGTATCTTATTGCCGTCGGAGACGATGACCGAGACCCCGGCCCAGGGCTTTTCCCTCGTCATGTCCTGACCAAAGACCAGCAGGGCCTTCCTGGAGGACTTGACGATGACGTCCAGGTCGCTTCTCAGCAGGAGGGTGGTGGCCTGGAGCTGGCCACCGGTCACCCGCACGGCCCAGGCGCCCGGCTTCCCGTCATCGCTGGGGATCTCGATGGTCTGTTCGATGGGTTTGTACTTGGCGAAGTCCTGGACGGGAACCTCGTAGGTGTGGTCGGCGCTCAGGAGGTGGGTGTCGAGCTGCTCGACGCCCCCGGTGGAGTGCATTTTGCGGAAGTAGTCCTCCAGGTCGAGGCGGTAGGCGTGGACGGTGAGCTTCTCGATGTTGCGGAGTTGGACCTTGACGGTGGCGGGCT
Organism: uncultured Planctomycetota bacterium; assembly: GCA_964536795.1. Classification (GTDB taxonomy): domain Bacteria; phylum Planctomycetota; class DG-23; order CBDVDV01; family CBDVDV01; genus CAZIBA01. The sequence continues at coordinate 981 of CAZIBA010000458.1, forward strand.
CCCCGGTCCTGAGGGTGCGTTCGGTGAGGAGTGTGAGCTGTCTTTCGGTCATCTGGAGGATGCGGGCCGCGGCCGGGCCCCGACAGGACCCCCAGGTGCAGGCCCGGTACTCCTCGATGGCCTTCTCCAGGTCGCGGAGCTTGGTCTCGTAGATGAGGCCGATCATGTACTGGGCCCGGCTGCTCTCCTCGCTCTGGGGGTACTTGCTGACCAGCTTCCGCCAGGCGTCGGTGGCCGTCCGGTAGAGGGTGGCCTTGGCCGTTTCCGTATTGGTGTCGTCACCGTCGAGGTCCTCAGCGGCCTGATAGGACATCCAGCCGAAGTCGTACATAATCTGCTTGCAGCGCGGATCCAGGGGGTACCTCTTCAGAAACCCCTCCCAGGCGGCCCGGGCCTCCTCGTACTCCTTCAGGGCCTTGAAGTCGGCCCCCACCCGGTAATCGGCCTCGACGATGCCCTGCTGGCACTGACTCCAGTGGGGCCCGGTGGGATGGTCGGCGATGTACCCGCTCCAGGTGGCCTTGGCCTCGTCGTACTTCTTCTGGGCCAGCAGCACCTGACCCAGTCTGAACTTCGCTTCGGTGGTGAGTTCCTGGAGCAGCTCCTTGGCCTCCTCCGACTCGGCCCGGAAGCCCGTCCCCTTCAGGAACTCCCGGTACGCGGAGCTGGCGTCCTCGTGCCGACCGATGCCCTGGTAGAAGCCGGCCACGTCGAAGGCGGCCTGGACGGCGTGGTCGTCCCCGGGGTAGGCGGCCAGGAAATCCCGCAGGGCCTTGACGGCCAGGAGGGCCTGGTCGGGGTCGTCGATGGCGTAGGTGCTGGCAATCCGGTAGACGGCGTCAGCGCGGAGTTGGGCAAGCTCCTGCTTCCCTTCGAGCACGGCCGAGAGGTCCTGCCAGGTCCGCCTGGCCTGGTCCTGCCGACCGGCCTTCTGGAGAGCGTGACCCAGGTCGAAGCGGGCCTGGTGGACGTGGGCCCCGGGCGCCTGCTCAGTGGGCTTCCCGTCCCGCCAGCCGGGGTCGAACTCCCTGAGGTAGGTCTGGAGGTCGTCGATGGCCTGGTTCCAGTTCTGGGAGGAGGCCTGGGTCCTGGCCAGCTTGTACGTCACCTGGTCACGGAGCGAGCGGCCGACCTCCAGGTCGAGGGCGGCCCGGTACAACTTGTAGGCCCGGGCGTAATCAGGTTCAGCGCTGTCGGGCTTGGACTCGTCTTTGGGGGTGGCCAGTCTGTCGGCGATGGTGATGAGGGTCTGGGCCAGCTCGTCCTTTCGGCCGGCGGCCATCAGCCGCTGGGCCTCGGCGGAGAAGACCTCCTCGGCGGCGGCGTAGTCGCGCCTGGCCAGGTGGGCTTCGGCCCGGGTGAAGCGGGCCTTGTGCAGCCAGGGGCTCTGAGGGTGGCTCCGCTCCAGCTCGGTGAGGGTGGCGATGGCTGCGTCGTGGTCCTTGTCGTAGAAGTGGGCCAGGCCCTTGAGGTAGAGGTAGGTGTCCAGGGGTTCCTTCTCGTCGTCGATGAGCTTCTGGAGGGCACCGACGGCGTCGGCGTACTGACGGTCCTGAAACGCGGTCCGCACGTCAGCGGGTATGGGTTGAGAGGACACCTCCGGGGGCACCTCTGCCGACTGGAGGTGAGCAGCAAAAAGGGTGACGAGGAAAAGGACGACGGCCAACAGCGACAGGCTCCGAGGCGCGGGGTTCGACAGGCTCACCCCGCCCTGAACTTGCTTGCGCTGAGTCCTGCCGAACCGTTGAAGGGCGGACATCGGACACCTCCTTCTCTGGCGTGTGGCCTTCGACAAGGTCAATTGCTCAGGCCACCCTGAGCCACGTCGAAGGGTGGAAAGGATGAGCTCCCGCAGCACGCGTGTCATCATATAGTCTTTGACGCCTCCACGGCAAAGTGAGTTCCCGGTTTCCCCCACCGGGCTGTGGGTCTTCGCACTGCCAATCAACAATAACACCAGGCACGGGCACACAGTGTAACGAGTCTGTAACAAGCTTCGCCCTTCGACTCCGCCCTTCGACTCCGCTCAGGGCGGCCTGAGCA
>CAZIBA010000459.1:0-964 GCA_964536795.1 uncultured Planctomycetota bacterium
CGCGCGTGAGGAGTCTGCCCTCCCGTCTGAAGACTATCCTGGTGCCGTCGGGAGACCACTCGGCCTGATCGCCGTCACAGATCCGCTCAGGCCCGCCGGCCGGCGGGTCGACGGACTTCCTCCAGATGCCCGTCCTTCCTCCCCGCGTGGAAGTGAAAAGGAAGCTCTTCCCGTCGGGGCTCCAGACGGGATCCACGTCGTCTTCGCCGGGCTCGGCCTGGGTCATTTGCCTCATTCCCGAGCCGTCAGAGTTTACCACCCAGATGCGCCAGGCACCCGAGCGGTCGCTGGAGAAGATGATGCGTCCCGTCCCCCGCCGGCCGGCGGGCCGCGTCCCACTAAGAGCACGCCCGTCGGCCAACACCAGACCACCCACCGCCACAACCATCGATGGCCGTACGGCTCTCGTCTTGCCCGTCGGGCCGTCCGTATACGAGCTCCGCTCGGACAGGCAGTGTGTGCCCTGGAGACCCGTACGGGCAAGAAGCAGTACCGCCAGGAGAAGTGCGGTCGACCTTTTCACCTTCCCTCCTCCGGCCCCCAGCCTGACCGGTGGGCACGGAAGCGGACGAACCCCTCGTTCTCGAAGAGCTGCCTGGCAAGCAGGGCATAGCCCTCACTGAGGGGATGGCTTGCGTCGGCATAGTACTCGCTGGGCAGGGCCGGTGCAACGTAGTGGGTGATCCCCCGCTCCTGGAGCCAGGCCGCTATCTGGTCCTTCCTCTGTAGGTAAGCGTCGAGGCTGTTTCGCTTGAGCATATGCTCGTTCATGGGGCCGACGAGCACGAAGACCCGGTTCCCCCTGGCCCGCAGTATGCCGAGCAGTCTCTGGAAGGAGCGCCACTGGAAAGACGTGTCGAGCTCGACCCAGGGGAAGTCCTGTCTGACCAGTCGCCTCTCGGTCCAGGGGAGGGGTTCGTGCCGAGCGCAGTCGTCGGAGGCGGGGAGCCCCACGGCGACGGAG
>CAZIBA010000459.1:974-3022 GCA_964536795.1 uncultured Planctomycetota bacterium
TCGACGGTCCAGGCCGGGATGTCCATCCGGTCGAAGTAGGCCAGGCGCAGGTGGTTCGTCCAGGAGAAGAAGGCCAGCGAACGCTCGACGGCGATGCCGATTCTGTTGGAGTACGACTCCCTGTAGCAGGGGATACTGGGGACGAATTGAGGGGCCAGTTGGGGGTGATTGAAGTGGAACTCCTTTTCGGTCTGCAGATCGTGCCTCTTCGAACTCATCCACAGGGGGTTGCAGTGGAGCATGACGTTGGCGTTGGCGATGGCCCGGCCGTGGTACTGGAGCAGTCCGGCCAGGGCGGCCGGGTGCATCCCGTCCACGGCGAGGTTGGCGAAGCAGTCCCCGCCCGCCAGGCTGTTCAAGTGATGGACGAGGGTCTGGTCTTTCCTCACGTACTGCGCCCAGATGACCGAATCCCCAATGACGACCGTCTTGTGGTGCGACGCCGCCCATCGGCAGTACCGACCGAAGAGCCAGTAGTCGTCGCTCAACGAGTAGGGGATGCGATAGTCGGGACCGGGTTGGAAGCTCTCGATCCGTTCCCAAACGACAGGCACCAGCGCGAGCGCGGCAAGGATGAGGCCCCCAGCAGCAAACCACTGACGACCTGACAGACGGACTTCGTGGGAACTGAAGGCGACCTCGACGTCCGGGAGGGCGCCCGTGTCTTGTCCTTCCTGCGCTCCCTGCATTCCCTCCGGACCTCCCGTACCGGTCAGAACTGGAAATAGATGAAGGGCTGACCACTGGGCCCGGTGAAGATGGCCAGGTAGAGGACCATCACCACGACCAGTGTAACCCGTACGGGCGCCAGTTTCAGAATCAGCCGGCCGCCCGACTCGTGGATGCGCTGATAGAACCACACGGCCAGCACCAAGACAAGGGCCAGCAAGGGAAACGCCGGGTCGGCCCATCCTGTGGTTGCCGTCCGGGAGACGATGAGCCAGGCGTCGTCGAGACTGTTCGCTCGGAAGAAGACCCAGGCAAGGGTGACGAAGGCGAACACCAACAGTTGCTTCGCGAACCTGGGCACACGCTCCTGGTAGAACGTAGTGCGCTCCAGTTCCCTGGTCAGGACCCGGCCCACAGCGTGCAGGACCCCCCAGATGACGAAGGTCCAGGCCGCCCCGTGCCACAGCCCCGAGATGACCATGGTCAGAAACATGTTGCGGTAGGTGTTGAACTGTCCCCTGCGGTTCCCTCCCAGGGGGATGTAGACGTAGTCCCTGAACCAGGTGGACAGGCTGATGTGCCAGCGTCTCCAGAAGTCGCCCAGGCCCGTGGCCAGGTAGGGGTTGTTGAAGTTGAGCATGAGCCGGTAGCCCATCAGCCGGGCCACGCCGCGGGCCATGTCGGTGTAGCCGCTGAAGTCGAAGTATATCTGCCAACCGAAAGCAAAGGTCGCCAGGATCAGCGCCGGCGCCCGGAACTGCTCCGGGGTCTCGTAGACCTTGTCCACGTAGAGGGCCAGATAATCGGCCAGGGCCACCTTCTTGAAAAGCCCCACGACGAACAGAGACAGCCCGTCGGTGACGTCCTGCCTGGAGATGTGAGGCGTCCTGCGCAACTGGGGCAGCAAGTTCTTGGCCCGCTCGATGGGCCCGGCGACCAACTGGGGGAAGAGGGCTACGAACGTGGCAAAGCGGATGAGGCTGGGCTCTCGTCCGATCTTCCCCCGATAGTAATCGATGGTGTAGCTCATCGCCTGGAAGGTGTAGAAGGAGATGCCCACGGGAAGGATGACCCCCGGGGCGGGGAGACAGTAGGAGGTGCCCAGGTGGGCCAGGAGAGCGTTCAGGTTGTCGGTGACGAAGCCGCCGTACTTGAAGAAGCCCAGGAGCGCCAGGTTGCTGATCATGCTCACCGCCAACCACGCCCTTCTGCGCCCGGTCTTCTCCATCATGATGACGGCCAGGAAGTTGACCAGTGTCGCGGCGGCGATGAGGAGCAGATAGACCGGATTCCACCACCCGTAGAAGACGTAGGAGGCCACGAGCAGGCAGTGGAGCTTGAGCCGGGTCCGCCTGAGAGTCAGGTACAGCAGGTAGGTG
>CAZIBA010000460.1:0-3013 GCA_964536795.1 uncultured Planctomycetota bacterium
CTCCGCCGTTGCAGTTCCGGAAGAATCCGGGCAGATGTCCCTTGAGCCAGTCCAGCAGGAAGTTCTCGTGCTCGCCTCCCCCGGTCCCGAACACAAACCGTTGGGGGGCGAAGAACAGGTCGCCGACGGGCCCGGACACACCGGGCCGCTTCCCGCCGACCCCTGCCGGTCCGACCATCTGCCAGGCCTGCCTCACTCTTTCGAATCTCTGGCTGGAGTCGGACAGGTCAACCCGCGCCAGGGCCTCAGAGTCCAAGAAGACGGTGGCGGCATCGATGCCGGGGATCGGCCCCAGCGAAAGCCGCCGGACGTTCTCCGTGGTGACCGTAAGTGTCCCGTTCCCGACGCGCCCGTGCACGCGCGCCGGCTGGCCGTACTCCTGGAACTGGCCAATTGTAACCCAGAACGAGCGATTGTGCCGAAGCGTGTGTGCCACCAAGCGGACCTCTTCCGGGTGCCTCTTCCGCCTCTGACGGCACAGCCATTGGACGACCGGAGGCCCTGTGTCCTGTGTCATGCAGCCGTGGCCGCATTGCGGCACTTCCGTGAACCGGTGGTCGACACCCAGCTCCGACAGCCGCTGGGACATCTGGTGAGAGTGCTGGACGGGGACGCCGCCTCCGATACTGATGTCCCACTGACCGTGGGTGATCCAGAGGGCCATGTTGGTCAGGTTCTCCACCCGGTAGGCGGCCCCGCGACTCTCCCAGGAGAACCGCTCCCAATCCTGGGTCCGCACGATGTGGCCCCCGGGCTTGACCCAGAGGTCATAATCGGCGTATCCACAGAAGGGAGCTGCGGCGGCGAAGAGGTCGGGATAGTGGGACGCCAGGTACCAGGTGGCTGCGCCCCCCATGGAGCCGCCGATGAGGCTTACCCGGTCGCGGTCGACGGGGAAGTGCTCGCCGGCCCACTCCACGGCCTCGAGCACGTCAACCTCTGCAGGCCCCTGCCCCACGGAGCCCGGCCCCCGCTGACCGGGCTTGATGACGACACAGCGCTCGCCGCCCTCAGCCGCCCACCCGACCAGCTGCTCGCATCTCCTCACGGAGTTCGGCAGGCCGGCAATGGTGCCCGGACTGAGTTCGACGACGAGGGGCATGGGTTCCGACCCATCGTCGCTGGCGCAGAGAGCAACAGGCTGCAGCTCCGCGTCCAAACACGAGCTGTGATATGCAATCTGACCTCTGGCTTTCATTTGTCACCATCCCCAACTGACACCTTTGACTGCTGCTTCTCCGTTCCTACCGGCCGGGCCCGGTCACCTCTCCGGTCAGGACGGTTCGATGCGCGGGAAGTACAGCCAGACGTGTCCGAGGTCGTCATCCTCAGCGAAGACGATCTCGCCGTCTCGCCCGGTGACCGCGTCGGCGAACACGTAGCCATATCGGCGCCGCTCGATGACCGACACCGCAGCCCCCAGGTTGCTCAACTCCTGTCGACCGGGATGGTAGCAAAAGAGGCTCGCGATGCCCTGGCCACACAGGCCGAACAGGCGTCCGTCCAAGGTCGCCGCCATTGCCCCCACGGGAGCAACGGACGTCTGCGCCAACGGCCCGGAGAACCCGTCTCCGTGGAGGGAGTAGAGTCGCCCTGCATCGTCGGCGACGTAGAGGTGCCCGGAGCCGGGGTCCCTCGCCCAGCGAGCTGCCCCCTCGTTCCAGGACGAACCCTTGGGAAGGGGGATGGCATTCCTCTCGAGCTTGCCCGTGCCGACGTCGTAGCGCCAGAGCGCGTGGTCGTCGTCGAGCCCGAGGACGACCCCCTTGCCGTCGGCGACGAGGCGCCCTTTCCCTGTGACCTGGCCCACGACGTTCACCTGGCCGGTGTCGACGTCCACGGTGAACAGGTGGCCCTCGGTGGTGCCGACGGCCACGCTGCCGGCTGGGTCAGCGACGGCGTGCACGATCCGTTCGCCGGGCACAGGTGCCCCAAGTTCCTCGAAGGGGGTCCTGGTGAACCACCACTCCTGGATGAGGTCGAAGGGCAACGGCTCGAAAGCCCGGGCCAGGACGCGCCCTCCCGCCGGTCCATTCGCGCAGGCGACCAACCTCTCTCGGCCGCAGCAGACAGCCACGCACTGGTCGGAGTCCTCGACCGCCCCCAGGTCGAAGACTACCCCGGTGACCCCGTGAAACATGCCGACGAAGAGATGGCTGGCTCGACCGCTGGTCCCCCCGTAGATGACCCCGGCGTGGTTGGCGGCCAGAGCGGTGATATGGCTCTCCTCGGCAGCAATGGGCACCGTTGCGCCGGGGAAGCACGTTGGGAAGGCGACCATGGTGCCTTCCTTGACGAAGGTACCGTGGACGATCTCGTCACGGAGTGCCTTGGCTTCCGGCGACCTCTTGTCGAAGCGTTTCTTTGCCGGCGTCATCGCCACCCTTCAGCCCCACATGCGAATAGGGAGATGTGCGCCCTCTCGCTTACCGTCCGCAGGCATGGACACCTTGAACAAGCCCACGGGGCTTCGGCCGACGTGACCGAAGAAGAGGTCGCCGTTGTGGTCAACCGCTCCTCGTGAGACGTACTGAGCGAACTGACCGGGACGTCGAAGCACCGCCACCTCCTGGCGCTCCAGGGTCTCGGGGTCCATCCTGTAGACGACACCCTCCTGCTCCTCGTGCTCTTCGGGCAGAGGGTTATAGACGGGATCGCGCCACCGCGATGCCACGTAGTACAACTGCCCGTCCCCGGCGAAGGTGAGTCCCCCGCAGTGGTCCTTGAAGGTGTTGATGGGCACGGTCAGGTCCCGTTCCTGGGTGGCCGGGCCCAGGTCCTCCACCCGACCCCAGGGGCCCTCATGGGGCCAGATGCGCACGAGCCTCGGAGAGGCGACCCAGGTCACCGCGTACACGCACTCCCCTTCGGGTCCGGAGACGACGTCGTAGAACACACTGTGCCAGCCCGTCTGGTACCGAGGGTCGTGGGGCAGCACCACGGGAGACGTCGCCAGCCGGTCCAGTTCGGGGTCGTAGCGAACCAAGTGGCCGTAGTCGTCGGTGGTCCAGAC
>CAZIBA010000461.1:0-3010 GCA_964536795.1 uncultured Planctomycetota bacterium
TACGACGTGGTGCTCACCAGCGACAACGTTCACGACAACCCCTTCGACCCCATCGTCCGGGGGAGGTTCATCTCTCCCTCGAAGAAGATCATCACCGTGCCCGGTTTCTACGACGGCGAGGGCACCTGGCGGGTCCGCTTCGCCCCCACGGAGGTGGGTCGCTGGCGCTACCGCGTGAGCTGTCTGGTGGACAAGAAGCTCAACGTCTGGGGCTGGCTCAACGTCCAGGAGGCCCCCTGGAAGGGCATGCTCCGTGCGGACCCCCAGCACCCCAGGCACTTCGCCTACGTGAGGCCCGGTGAGGAAGCTGCGAGCGAGCGACTCTACTACTACGGCCTGCTCACCTACTGGTTGCTGGCCGCGCCCCGGGAGGCCCAGCAGGTGAACCTGGAGTACGCCGAGAAGAGCGGCTTCACGGTGCTGCTGGTCCATCCCTACTTCAGTGAGGCCAAGGGCTGGTACGCTCACGAGCTTCTCCCCTGGCTCTACCGACGGGTGCCGGGGGAGGAGGGTGAGGTCCAGAAGCTGGACCTGGACTGGTTTGACGTGAAGAGCTGGCAGGGCTTTGACGTTTTCCTTGCCGAGTGCGGCCGCCGGGGCCTGGCCGTGGAGGTGCTTCTGACCACCGACCAGACGCCGGAGCTGTCGGTAGCCACGTCGGAGCAGCTCCGGCGATACGTGCGCTACGCGGTGGCCCGCTGGTCGGCCTTTCCCCACGTGCTCTGGAGTGTGGGCTGGCGCTCGACGGGGAGTCGGTTGGCCGAGTGGCCGACGGCGATGGCCAACTTCCTTCGCGAGGAGGACCCCTACGACCATCCCATCACGGCTCAGGACGTGGGTGCCTTCCGGTTCGGCGAGCGCTCCTGGTGTGACGTGGTGGCGATGTACGAGCCGGCCAACGAGCTGGAGCTGAGGGCGCTGCACAGTACGGCGCTGCGCCATCGCCGGTCCGGGAAGCCCGTGTGCTTCGACGGCTTCGCCTTCGACTCCCGCGACCCTTCGGGGACCACGCTGGACGTGGAGGACTGCCGACGGGCGGCCTGGGTCTTGGCTGTGTCGGGCTGCTACGTTTCCTGGGCCAACGCTCCGACCGAGCTCCTGCACCTGAAGAACCTGATGACCCAGCTCCCCTACTGGCTGATGGCTCCGGCCGATGAAACCATTGAGGAGCATCCGGGTGAGATGGGCGTGGGCCTGGGGGTGCCCGGGACGCTGTACGTCTACTACTTCTGCGGGGGGAGCGTGCGCGGGCCGGTGAGCCTGGCCCTTCCGGAGGGGAGGTATGCGGCCCGCTGGTTGGCCCCGACCACGGGCGACTTCCTCAGCCCGGCGACCGAGCCCAAGAAGACCAAGAGCCTGAGGCTCACCTGCCCGTCGCCCGGGGGTGACGTGGCCCTGCTGGTGTGGGAGACCTCGCGCTTTGAGGCTGGCGCCCAACTCCTCCCCCCCAAGGACCTCTTCCCTGAGGAACTGCGGTAGGAGACGACCCGCCGTCCAGCCTCGGCCCATGTGCGCACCGCCGATCTCATCCGGCCGTGCGGAGACCGGGCGGGACAGGACCCGCCCGGGCACACATCGCGCAGCGCGCAGCTTCAGAGCACCTCAAGTTGCTTCTTGCCGGAGGATAGCTACCTGATGGCCATCTCGTTGATGACGCGGGAGATGGCGAGCAGACTTTCTTGCCAGCGGTCGGCGGGGATGTCCTCGGTGATGCCGATGATGAGGCGGTTGGTACCGGCGGCCTGTTCGATGAGGTTCCGGGTGGCCTCCTCGATGCGCTCGATGGAGGCCAGGTGGATGGAGGAGGGGAAGTTGATCCAGAGGGCCTTGTCGGGCCAGGCGGCCAGGGCGTCGGCCAGCGTCAAATCCGTATCGGGAGCCGGGGTGAAGGCTTCGACGTAGTCCAGTCCCGACCGGGCCACCAGGTCGGCCCAGAGCTTGTTGTTCCCGTCCAGGTGGGCACCCAGCAGCTTCCCGTGCTTGTGAAAGGCCTCGGCCGCTTCGTCGTAGAGGGGTACCACGAACTCCTCGAAGCGCTCGCGGCCCATGACCTCGGGAACCTCGTTTCCGCCGTAGTTGGCGTGGGTGGCCGGTGACTGGGCCACCAGGGGATAGAGCTCACGCTTCTTCTCCACCATGACCTCGTACAGCTTGAGGATCTCGTCCCGCCGTTCCACCCATTCGACGGCGAAGGCCTCGTGACCCATCCAGTGCATCATGATGGTGTGCAGGGGCGTGCCGCCCACGCTGGTGCGCATGATGACGTCGTCGCCCTTCCAGCGCTCGGCCCGAGCAAACTCCTCGTAGTTGGCTGCATAGACCTCGTCCTGGACGAGAAACATCAGGGCCTTGTAGTCTTCAGGCCTCTTGAACAGCTTGGACAGGTCCCAACTGGTGAAGTCGGCCGGTTGGCTTATCTGAAACAGGTCGCCCACGGGCGTGTGGTGGGTCGTCCGTACCTTGAGGACGCCGTCCTCGGTGTAGCGGTGGGTCTCAGTGCGCACGTTCGGCCGCTCGCTGATGACGGTGGGGGTCCGACGGTCGACGATGCACAGACCGGCGTCCCGCAACTGCCTCTCGACCGCGCACTGAGGGATCATGCACTCGTAGATGGTGAAGGGGACCTTGTCGGTGGGCTGGCCGCGGAGGGCGGCCAGCACCCGTTCCCGTGGTGTAATCGAAGGCGTGGTCATCCGGGTCCCTTCCGCTGGTGTCCTACCGGGGGGCGTAGTCGGGCTTGGGTCCACGGGAGGGGCGCTGCGAGCCCCCGTCGGCGGGGCTGAAGGAGTGGGCCGGCGGGGGCTTCTCCTCCTTCTGGCGCCAGGGCCACCAGGAGCAGCCCGTCCCCAGGAGCACCAGCACCAGCCCGAGCGCGGCAAGCGTGTGTCTCAAAGGTCTTCTCCTCTACACCGGCATCCCGATGATGGTCCCCTCGAAAACGAGGGTGGCGTCCACCACCTCCTGGGTGTCGAAGACGGCCCGTCGGCTCGCTATCTCCCGGACAGCGGCG
>CAZIBA010000462.1:0-3008 GCA_964536795.1 uncultured Planctomycetota bacterium
CTGGCCCCGCGCTTCGTGGGCGACTTCGAGAAGGGCGTGGACTACAGAGGTGATTTGGGGGAGTTCCGTCAGAGTTTTGCCCGGCACGTCGCCATCGCCCGGCATTTCGGCCCCTACAAGATCAGCATTCACTCCGGGAGCGACAAGTTCAGCATCTACCCCAGCGCAGCCGAGCTGGCCGGCGACCTGGTGCACCTGAAGACGGCCGGCACCAGCTACCTGGAGGCACTGCGAGCCCTGGGGACTATCGACCCGGCCCTCTTCCGGGAGATACTCGCCTTCGCCTTCGCGCACTACGAGGAGGACAAGGCCACCTACCACGTATCGGCAGACCCGGCCAAGGTGCCTCAGCCAGATGCCCTCAAGGACGAGGAGCTGGCTGGAGTTCTGGACCTCTTCGACGGTCGACAGCTCCTCCACGTCACCTTCGGCTCCGTCCTCACCTCCAAGGACGCTGACGGCAAGTACCTCTTCCGCGACCGTCTGATGTCGGCCCTCAAGGCCAACGAGGAGGCCCACTACCAGGCCGTGGCGACACACCTGGGCAAGCACGTAACTCCTTTTGCAGATTGACCTTATCGACGGAGGACTGAACGTGGCTCCGGCTGGAAGGCCAGCCTTGGCCGGGAGAGAAGTCGTCGGTCAGCTGCGCCGGGCGTTCGCCGGTTGGCAGAGGCCATCGGTCATTACCCTCATCGCAGCCAACCTGTTCCCCCTCTTCGGTGCCCTCTTCCTTGGCTGGGGCGTCTTCCCCATCATGTTCCTCTTCTGGCTGGAGAACGTCGTCATTGGCGCGTTCAACGTGCTCAGGATGCTCGTGGCCTCTCCGAGCGCACCGTCGAAGTGGATGTTCAAGGTGATAGGGGTCCCGTTCTTCGTCGTCCATTACGGCATGTTCACGCTGGGCCATGGCGTGTTCGTCCTCGAGCTCTTTGGGGGCGACCTTATGGGGAACTCGAAAGGCTGGCCTCTCACGCTGGAGCGCATACTGGGGGGCCTCAGTGCCCACCATCTCTGGGTGGCGCTTCTGGCCCTGGTGGCCAGCCATGGGTTCTCCTTTGCGTGGAACTACATCCGCAAAGGCGAGTATCGGCACGCTTCGCCTGAGGCACTGATGGTCAGGCCGTACGGCCGGGTGGTCCTTCTGCACGTGACCATCATCTTCGGTGCTCTACTGATAGCGCTGTTCGGCACGCCGGTGGTGGCCCTCATGCTGTTGGTCGTGCTCAAGGTCGCCATAGACGTCTTGGCTCACCTGTACGAACACAGGAAGATGGGCGCTATCTCCCCCAACGGAGAACCGAAAGACAAGAGCGCCGGGGAGGTACCTCCACCGTAGCAGTAGCACGCGGACCATACTTGCGGAATCCGCTGGGGTATTTGCATAAGACGTTCTGGGCACTGCGGTTAGAAAGAGTAGGGAGTCGTCTCTTGGCAGGCGTTCTGGACCGGTTCAGACTGAGCGGCAAGGTGGCTGTGGTCACCGGGGCCAGCCGGGGTATTGGCCGCGGCTTTGCTGAGGCCCTGGCCGAGGCCGGCGCCGACGTGGTGGTGGCCGCCCGCAGCAGGAAGGACCTGCAGGTGGTGGCCGCTGAGCTGCGCAAACGCAAGGTGCGGGCCCTGGCCGTGCCCACCGACGTCTGCCGCGAAGCCGACCTGGACAAGCTGGTCAAGACCACGCTCAAGGAGTTCGGCCGCATCGACGTCCTGGTGAACAACGTCGGTACGACCGCCCGTCACCCCGCGGAGGAGTTCCCCGCCGAGGAATGGGACCGTGTGCTCGACGTCAACCTCCGGAGCATCTTCCTTCTCTGCCAGAAGGTGGCCCCCGTGATGAAGGGGCAGGGGGGTGGCAAGATCATCAACACCGCGTCGCTCTGCTCGGAGATCGGGGTGCCGCTCACCGCTGCCTACTCGGCGGCCAAGGGTGGCCTCAAGCAGCTCACCAAGGTCCTGGCCGTGGAGTGGGCCAGGTTCGGCATCAACGTCAACGCCATCGGCCCGGGCTACATCCGCACCGAGATGACCGAACCCCTCTTCCGAAACCCCCAGCGCTATCAACTGGTGCTGGACCGGGTGGCCATCCCCCGTTGGGGGACCCCCGACGACCTCAAGGGGGCGGTGGTCTACCTGGCTTCCTCAGCATCTGACTACGTCACCGGACAGGTCCTCTACGTGGATGGTGGTTGGCTGGCCAGATAGAAGAAAGGAGCATCGATGAGTGAGGACCCGCAGGCCAAGCTGAAGGCGTTCGAACCCTCGTGCGAGTACTTCGTGGGCATCGACTCGGACGGCTGCGCCTTTGACACGATGGAGATAAAGCACAAGGAGTGCTTCATCCCTAACATCATCAAGTACTGGGACTTACAGCCCGTCTCCAAGTACGCGCGCGAAGCCGCCGAGTTTGTCAACCTCTACTCCAAGTGGCGGGGCATCAACCGCTTCCCCGCGCTACTCATGGTGCTGGACTTGCTGCGCGAGCGTCCCGAGGTCCAGGCCCGCCATGCGCGTATCGCGGACCCGGTGCCGCTGCGCCAGTGGGCCGAACGTGAGACCAAACTCGGCAACCCCGCGCTGGCGGCCGAGGTGGAGCGCACGAGCGACCCCGTGCTCACCCATACCCTCGCCTGGAGCGAGGCCGTAAACGCCACCGTCGCCGACCTGGTGCATGGCGTACCTCCTTTCCCCTTCGTGAGGGAAAGCCTGGAGGAGTTGTCAGGCGAGGCCGACATGGTCGTGGTCTCCGCTACCCCGGGCGAGGCACTGACGCGCGAGTGGGAAGAGCACGACATCGCCCGCTTCGCTGCGGTCATCGCCGGCCAGGAGATGGGGAAGAAGGCCGAACACCTGGCGTTGGCGGCGAAAGGGAAGTATCCTGAGGGTCACGTGCTCATGATCGGCGACGCCCCCGGCGACCTCAAGGCCGCCCGGGCCAACGACGCCCTCTTCTTCCCCGTCAATCCGGGACACGAGGAGGAATCCTGGCGGCGCTTCTACGAGGAAGCTTG
>CAZIBA010000463.1:0-3007 GCA_964536795.1 uncultured Planctomycetota bacterium
CCCACGCCCGAGACGCTCGGCCAGGTGACCTCGAAGTCCTCGAAGAAGGGGGGGAAGCAACCCTTGTAGCCGCCCACGTCGAAGGTGCAGCCTCCCGCCATCCCCATCTCGTAGCTGATCTCCATGGCCCGGGGCCGGCCGCTCTGGCTCCAGTACTCACCGATCCAGAGCGGGTACTTCCGCTCGCCCCGGCGGTCGAGGAACTGTTGGATGTACTCGATGCCCGCGCTGTAGTCGGGCTCGGGGCCCTGCCAACCCCGGAAGCCCAGCATCTGCACTTCCCGCTCGTCCTTCGGGGTGCCGTAGCCGACAACGGGCCGTGTCGGGTCCTCCTCTTCGATGGCCGACTGAAGCTCCTCATTGATGGCCTCGTTGGCGCAACCGGCGGACCACATGACAATGCTGGGGTGGTTGCGGTTCGTGCGCACCCACTGGCGGTAGGTCTCCTCCATGTAGGGCCGGGCGGCGCGGAGGGCCTCGAGCCTGTCCCCACCCCATCTCCCGTAGGCGCTGCCGATGGGCCCCCCACAGAACGTCCCGTCCCACACCATCATCCCCAACTCGTCGCACACGTCGTAGAAGCTCTCCAGATGGTTGGCCGCATGTGGATGGACGAAGAGGAAGCCGGCCTGCTGGAGTTTGGGGATAAGGAGGGTCGCAGCCTCCCGCATCTCGAAGTCGCTCGCGTGCACGCCCATCAGGTGAATGGGCTTCCCGTTGCAGAGGAAGGCGTTCCCCTCGACCCACAGTTCGCGGAAGCCGAACCGGTCGTAGCGGCGATCGACGACGCGCTCACCGACTCGAAGCTCGGACTGCAGGTGATACAGCACCGGCTCGCCGAAGGGGGGCGTACCCCAGAGCACCGGGTCCGCCCACTTGGCCGCTAGCTCCACCTCCCTGGTCTCACCCGGAGCCACCTGGACCGGCACTTGGGGAAGCGAGAGCTCGGTCCTTCCTTTCCGCTGGACGCCGCAGGCAAGGGTCACCTCGGCCGCTTCGGCACCATCGTTCGTGATCCAGGCGCGAACCCGGAGCTCGCCGTTCCGAACGGAAGGCATGATGTGAACGTCTGTTACGGCCAGCGTGGGCCGACAGGACAAGAAGACGTCACCGAAGATGCCGGCCATGTCGGCTGCGTCGTAGTAATCCAGCAGCACGCCCCGGGCCATGGCCTCCGTGAGAGGCGTTCCCGGGTTGGAATAGCCTTCAGCCAGACAATGCGCATAGGCGAGAAGCTCATTCGTCTGCCCCACCCTGACCGCGTTCGTGATGTCGGCTGCAAGAGGGATGCGGGGCTGCCAGGACTCCCCACAGACCACCCCGTTCACGATGGCCTTGCCGTAGAAGCGCACCCGCCCGATTTCCAGCTCGACCCGTTTCCCGGCGAAGCTCGCAGGCACATCGAACCGTAACCGATACCAGCACGACTCCCGCGACCAGTCTCCGAACTCTTCAGGCACGCGGACCGGACGCCACCCCGCCGCCGGCACCTCATCTGGCCCGCCCCCCTCGTGCAGTTCCCAGACCCCGTTCAAGCAGATACGCGCCCGCACCGTCTCCATGGTGGTCTCCTCGTCGTTCTCAGCCCGCTGCGACCGCAACGCCGCGCAGCTCGTCAACGACATACACAGGCTGACGACACCCGCTGTGTACCACGCTGGTACGCCTCCCGACCAGCGGCCCCTGGATTTCATAGCTCCTCCGCACTTCCTCTGGCCTGCACGCTCATTCCTCCGGCAGGATCGCACTCCAGTATACGCGGTACGCATCCAGGTAAGGATCGCGAAGCCGATGGCCCTCGGGTACGCTCCCCTTGGTCCCCGTCGCGTACCAGTCGACGAGCGTCTCGGGCGCCCCACGGACCTCCAGCTCGGCCAAGAGCTTACCGTGAAGCTCCTGGACCACCTCGGGGTGCTCGCCCGCCACGTCCTGCTCCTCCTGCGGGTCGCTGGGCTTGTGGTAGAGCCGACGACTTTCGGAAGCGGGGCTGTCAAGCAGACACCACTCGCACGTCTGGACGGTGATGACCGGCTCTGCGTCAGACCGGAGGTTGTGCGCGCGAGAGGACACGGCCACCTCCCGTGGCCAGTCCTGGGGCTCGTCGTTCCCCAGGAGCTTGGCGAAGCTGTGCCCCTCCGCAGACTCAGGCAGCTGGGCGCCGACGACTTCACAGACGCTGGGAAAGATGTCCTGAGGCTGGACGATCTCGGCTCGTCGGACGCCCCGGGGCTTGCCCGGTACGTGGACCATGAGGACGGTATGCGCCACCTGGTCCCACAGGGGGTAGCCCTTCTGGAGCTGGCCGTGGGCCCCCAGGTTGGTGCCATGGTCGCTGGTCACGATGACCGCGGTGTTCTGGGCCAGGCCGACGTCCTCGAGCTTGGCGAGCATCCGACCGAACCAACGGTCCACCATCGTCACCTCACCAGCATAGTGGGCGCGAACCCGGCCGACCTCTTGGGGAGAAAGCTCCTTGCCCCCGTACGCCTCCCAGCCGAAGAGGATGCCCAGGTCCCCTGTCTCCCGGAAGTCCTTGGCGTACAGTTCGGTGTAATGGTCAGGAGGGTCCCAGGGCTCGTGGGGGTCGAAGCAGTCGATCCACAGGAAGAAGTTGTCCCGCCGACGGTTGTCCTCCAGCCATCGGCAGGCGTCGGCAAAGAGCCTGGGGCTGGGCCACTCCTCCTCGCGAGTTCGCCCGCGGTTGTTGCGGATGTACTGCATCACCGTGGGGTAGAACCCGCCGCCGGGACCGACGTACCGGGCATGCCCTTCGGGCGGGAGCTCGGACGTGCGGTCGTCGATCCAGTGCCGGTCCACTTCGTTCCCACGGACGAAGTGCCAGGCGTGGAAGGGGTAGTCGAAGTTATGGCCGCCATTGATGAGGTGAGGCGTGTCACACAGAAGCTGCGTCGCGTGGCCAGCGTCAGCCAGAGCGCGGGGGAGCGTCACAGCGTCGTAGCGAAGCGGCAGCCAGGGGTGGAAGGGCGCACCGTACCGACCGGTGATG
>CAZIBA010000464.1:0-2987 GCA_964536795.1 uncultured Planctomycetota bacterium
GCCGGCCAGCTTCATCAGACAGACGTCCAGGTCGAGCACACCCTCCCGAAGGGTCCAGGACGTCTTCAGGTCAGCCACCGTGGCCAGGGAGGTCTTCACCTCAGCGATGTCCAGCGACCCGCCGGCCACGAGCTGGCGGGACACCAGTGGCAGCCAGTGGGCCAGCCAGCTTTCCAGGACCTCACCTGCCACCTCCACCCGGCGCACCTCCCGGGGCCTGGCCTGAGCGGGGTCAGGCGTGGCCGTCAGCTCGACCACGGGCCTGGTCGCTGATTCACCGGCCGGCCTCAGCAGCCCCTCTATCCCGGTGAGGTCCAAAGAGGCCCCGGTCAGGTCACAGCGGAACAGGGGCACGTACCCCTGCTCGCTGCCGACGGTGGGCTCACCCGTCTGCCGCAGTGCGCTGAGCAGTTGCCGGTATCTCTCCAGGCGGAAGGCCACCGCCAGCGGGCAGCCGTCCACGGTGAGGAGGAGGTCCTCACCCTCACTGGTGGCCAGGGCAGTGGGGGTGACCGACAGCCGACCGTCCAGCTCGATCCGCACGGGCTCGGCCCCCACCAGCTCCACAGCCACCCCGTCGAAATAGAGCTCGGCCCGAGCCCTGGGGTCCCGCCGCAGGTCCTCCAGGACGGTCTCCACCGAGACTCCGCCACTGAGGATTAGTTGGGCCAGCTCGGGGTGGATCTCCGTCAGTGGCACCTCGGCCAGCTCATCCACTGTGATCTCCAGGGTGGCCTGGTTGAAGCCCCGGTCCACGTCGCCGGCCACGCGCACCCGCGGGAGTCCCTCCAGTTCGAGGGCCAGGTCCTCCAGTCGCACCGTCTCGCCCACCGCCACCCGGAAGGGCATGCGTCCCCGAACCCCGGCGTCCTTGAGCAGCTCACCGTCGAACTGGACCGAGCTGTCGTCCAGCTCGCCCCGACCCTCCAGGGTCACACGACCCAGCGTGCCCGTCAGCACCACGTCCTCCAGTGAGAAGGGCCCGGCGAACTGGAAGCGGGACAGGGCGTCCCGCACCTTCTCCGCCAGCCGGGGCTCGAGGGCCTGGAGGTTGGAGCCCAACTGCTGCCAGGTGCTGGCCAGCCGGCCGGTTATCTGGACGTGAGGCCTACCGTCTACCTCTCGGAACACCCCGCGAAGGCTCGCCTCCCCCAAGGGTGAGGTGACCTGACACCCGCGGACGCTCACGTCGGAAGCGTCACCGGCCACGCTGGCCGAGAGGACCACGGTGGTGCCCTCCAGGTCGATGGCCAACGGCTGCTCACCGCCGGCCAGCACCATCAGGGCACGGCGGCCCACGCCGGAGACCTGTGTCTGCCAGCGCCCGTCCAGGTACCCGAGGGTCCCCCTGGTGTCAGCTACGAGTTCCAGACTGGCCTCCTGGGCGTACCGGGGAAGGAGCAGCTCCACCAGCTCGTCGCTCGCCGCCCCGCTGGTCGTCCATTCGAGCTGAAGGTCCCCCAGCGAGACCGCACCCTCGCCGAGGCCGAGGGCCCCCTGCACCTGGAGGGTGAAGGCGTCAGCGGCGCCGAGCTGCCGGTCTTCCTGACCGACCGTGGTCGGACCCACCCCCACGGCCCCCGAAGCTGAGATGGACCATGCCTGCCCGTCGGCCTCAGCGCTCAGGTCCCCCTTGACGGTGACGTCGGCCAGGGAGGCAACGAGAGGGCCGGTCTGGGTGGAGCGGGTCAGGGTCACGGCCGGACAGGCCCAGGTCGCCTCGGCGAGCTCCAGCCCAGGCCCCCCGGGGGTGAGGGCATAGTCGGTGGCCAGGCGCCAGCGGTCAAGGACCGCTGCCACCCCCTCGCTGCTGAGGGCCAGCCCCCGCGAGCTGAGTTCCAGGTGCCCCTGGAGGGCACCCTCGGCCTCGGTCGCCGTCAGACGCCCCTCCAGGGGCTCGGCCGTCAGCTCGACGGGCAGCCGGGCGAGCAGTCCCGGGGCTTCACCGTCATTGAAGGCCAACTCGGCCGAGAACCCGACGGAGGCCGGGCTCCCGGGCTGCCAGTCGAAGCGGCCCCGGGAGAGGTCCAGGGCGGCCCGCTGGGCCGAAAGCAGGGGGAGCTTCTCGTCGGCGACCTTGATCCGGACCTCCTCCAGCCGCACCGGGCCGCTGGTGCTGAAGGAGCCGGAGGCCCCCAGGCTTCCGACCCTGCCCCTGCCGGTGACAGAGGCGGCGAGTTTGCGGCCGGAGACGTGGAGCTTCCCGTCCATCCGGTGCATCGGATTCGTTGGATCGGTCAGCAGCCCGGAGGGGAGGGTCAGGTTGAAGACACCGGACTCGACCGGGAGCTTCTCGACGGTGAGCTCCGGGCCCTGGTCGGTGAGGGTGACCCGGAGGGCAGCATCCACGCGGAGCCTGGTGGTGGAGAAGCCGACGGCGTCGGAGGCCGAGAGCGCTTCCAGGTTCTCGACGGTGCCCGAGCCCTCCAGCCTGAAGCCGTCCTCGAGCAGGACGCCGGTGAGATTACCCTCGGCCAGATGGCCGCAGAGGCGAGGGGCTTCCTCCTTCAGCGACAGCTTCAGGTAGGGCGAGAGCTCCTCCAGGTCCAGGTCGCGCAGCTCGACCTGGGCCTGGGGACGCTCGCCTTCCTGGGGGTCCTCCGAGAAGCTGCCGCGGAGAACAAAAGTGGCTCCTTCCGGTTCCTCGCCGTACAACTGATAGGCGATCTTGAGGCCCTCGGTGCCTTCGAAGGTGACGGTGGCGGCCAGGGGGGCCGTCCTGTCCAGCTCCTCGCCCTCCTCGTCGAGGAGGACGAAGGCCAGTTTGCTGACGAGGATGCGCTGGAGTGCGGGGCGCTCGGCCGTGGCCTCCCGGGGGCCGCCCTCGGCTCCTCGGGGCTCCTCGGTCCGTTTCGGCCTCTTCTCCCAGAGGTGGGAAAGGAGGCGATCGAGGCCGGCCTCCCCCAGCCGGAGCGTGCAGGTCACCTGGTCCACCTCCACTTCGGGCACTTCCAGCCGACCGTGAAGCAGTGGACCCAGCAACAGCT
>CAZIBA010000465.1:0-2982 GCA_964536795.1 uncultured Planctomycetota bacterium
CGACATCGGTATCACCGTCTTCCGCTACCCCGATTCGCGCGACGGTGGCTACACCTATAAGTGGCCCGAAGGGGTGATGATGCGGGACGGCCAGCCCTCACTCTCGCCCTTGGGCAAGCTGGACGGCGCCATCGAGTTCGCAAAGAAAGCGAGCGCCGAGCTCGTCTTCACCGTCCGCATCCAGGGCGGAGCCACCGCCGAGGAGGCGGCCGAGGTGGTCCGCCAGACCAAGGCCCGGGGCATCACCGGAGCCTACTGGTGTCTCGGGAACGAGCCCTACTTCAAGAGCAGCGACACCTACTTCCCCCGCGAGAAGTACATCGCCCTGGTGCGCGGGTTCGCCACGGCCATCAAGGCCGCCGACCCCACGGCCAAGGTGGGTATCTGCTGGGGCGGGCCCTACATCAACGAGCACTCCGACGAGGGCCGCGACGAAGAGGTCCTCAAGGCCACCGCCGACCTGGTGGACTTCGTCGACGTCCACTTCTACGTCGGTCGACCGGAAAAGAACGAGGACCCCTGGGACCCGATGAAGATCGTGGCCGGCTCCAATCTGATGAAACAGTGGCTCCCCAAGTTCAAGGCCATCGTCGAGAGCGTGGCACCGGCGAAGGCCGAACGCTTCGAGATCAACTTCTGGGAATGGAGCGGCCCGCCTCACCCTCGAGCCGGTGGGATGCAGCTTCTGGCAACCGCCATACTGGGTGCCGACACCTTGGGTGAGATGGCGCGAGGCGGCGTCAAGGTCGCCTGCCAGTACAACCTGCAGGAGCATTACTGCGGGCTCATCCCCGGCTTCCTCCAGGAGTGGGAAGGCGGCTACGGCACGGAAGCCTGGAACGGGGTCACGGTGCGGCCCCTGGCCTACGCCCTCAAGCTCTGGTCCAGGCACATGGGCCCGGTGTTGCTGGCCTGCGAGGTCACCGGCTCGGGCAGCTTCGAGGTGAGCGACTGGCACACCCTGGCCAACTACCAGGGCTCAGCCCCCTACGTGGCGGCCCACGCCACGCTCTCCGAGGACGGGAACACGCTCGCGCTCATGCTCATCAGCAAACACCCGAGCGACGCCATCGACGCCTCGGTCGTCATCTCCGGCTTCCGGCCACGGCCGGGCGCGGTCGTCCGCGCTATCAACGGCCCCGACCTCCTCTCCCACAACGACGACGAGAGCGTGAACTATCACTCCTCACCCACCCCTCCCAAGCCTCTCGTGACGCTCACCGAGTCGCGCTTCCGCCTTCGCGAGAGGGACGAAGCCGCTTCGGCGGAGTCCCTCGAAGGAGCCGCCGGGCGCTTCACCTACCAACTCCCGGCCCATTCGGTCACCGTGCTTGAACTGAGGAAAAGATGAAGGCGAACCCTTACCCCACCCCTCTCCCAAAGGGAGAGGGCGAAGATGTATCCCCTCTCCCGCTGGGAGAGGGATAGGGTGAGGGCGCAAGGTGCCCGGGCAACGGAGGTCGACACGATGAGCGCTTTCTGGACTTTACTCGCTTTGCTCGCGGTGGTGTTGCTGTTCGCTGAACCGGACGCTGCATTTGCAGCTCCAGCTGCTGGCCCCTTGCGAGTCCACCCGACCAACCCGCGCTACTTCACCGACGGCTCCGGGAGGGCCGTCTACCTCACCGGTTCCCACACCTGGCCCAACCTGAAGGACCTGGGCCCCGAGGACCCGCCGACGCCCTTCGACTACGACGGCTACCTAAGCGCCCTCGGAAAGTACAACCACAACTTCATCCGCCTCTGGACCTGGGAGCTGACCAAGTACGTCACCAAGCACGGGGAGGAGGAACGGCTGCGATACGCCCATCCTCACCCGTGGCCCCGCACCGGGCCGGGAAAGGCCGTCGACGGGAAGCCCAGGTTCGACCTCTCGCAGTTCAACCAGGAGTACTTCGACCGGCTGCGCTCACGGGTGATGGCCGCGGGTGAGCGGGGGATGTACGTCTCGGTAATGCTCTTTGAGGGCTACGGCGTCCAGATCACCCCGGCCCCCTGGCGCTGGGACGGTCACCCCATGAACTCCAGAAACAACGTCAACGGCATCGACGGCTTGGGCATCGAGGTGCACACGCTCCAGGTCCCCGAGGTCACGCGCATTCAAGAGGCCTACGTCCGCAAGGTCATCGACACCGTGGGCGACCTGGACAACGTCCTCTACGAAATCGCCAACGAAAGCGGGCCCTACTCCACCGACTGGCAGTACCACATCATCAGGTACATCAAGGAGTACGAGGCCGGCAGGCCCAAGCAGCACCCCGTGGGCATGACCTTCCAGTACAAAGGTGGGAGCAATGCCACGCTGATGGCGAGTCCAGCCGATTGGATTTCGCCCAACCCGGGAGAGAATGACGAGTACCGGCTGGACCCGCCACCGGCCGACGGACGCAAGGTCATCCTCTCCGACACCGACCACCTCTGGGGTATCGGCGGAAACGTCGCCTGGGTCTGGAAGAGCTTCACGCGGGGGCTCAACCCTCTCTTCATGGACCCCTGGCAGCCTCCCCGCCGGGCCGGATGGGGCGAGGATGAGAAGGAGCTGCCCGACCTGGAAGGCATACGTCTGGCCCTGGGCCACACCCGGGAATACGCCCAGCGCATGGACCTGGCCGCAGCACCTCCACACCCCGAGCTGGCCTCCTCCAGGTACTGCTTGGCCAGTCCGGGATCAGAGTACCTCGTCTTCCAACCTGACGGCGGAGAGTTCACCGTGGACCTGAGCGCAGGCGAGGGGAAAACCTTCTCCGTGGAGTGGTGCCATCCCAAGACAGGCAGAACGAAGAGCGGCAAATCGGTGACCGGCGGGGCCGAAGCAGCTTTTGAGTCGCCCTTCGCCGGTCCGGCCGTCCTCTATCTGAAGGGCCCATGAGAGCGGGCAAACGTCCCACGACCGGACCGTTCGACCGAGCTCACGACAGGCAAGCTTGTCCGCCGTGGCCCCAAGGGCGAAGGTCCTACGACTCGTATGAGCGGAACCGGCCG
>CAZIBA010000466.1:0-2974 GCA_964536795.1 uncultured Planctomycetota bacterium
ACGACTTGCCCGGTGGCGTGGGACACGCTGTCGAGGTGTTCGATGCGGACGGCGACGGCTTCGACGAGTTCCTTGCGGGCTATACTCTGATCGATCATGACGGGAGCGTGCTCTGGACGGCAGAGGGAGTCGCCGGGCCCAACTCTGGCATCGACGCGGGAAGGAGTCACGCGGATTCCACGGTGGTCATCAATGCCAGTGACCCGGACGCGTGGCTGGCGGCAGTCGCCGGGAGTGACGCGACCCATCTGCTGGACAACTGTGGCCGAAGGGTCTGGAGGCGCGTCGGCGACCATCCACAGCACATCGTCTGTGGTCGGTTCCGCGCCGGCTCACGGGAGCTGTTCCTGTTCGTCCTGCACGTGGGTGGCAGAGCAGAGCTGTTGGACTTGCTGGGGCAGCAATGCTGGTCGGGCACGCTGGCTGACAATTGGCCGTGGGGCCGGCCGAAGCCTGTCAGGTCGGAGAACGCCTTGCATATGGGACGGGCTATGGTGCCTTGGCGGGACCCGCTTGGCTGTGGGCTTGACCTCATCGTCTACTACGAGGGAGGGTGGCCATACGCCATCGACGGGTGTGGCCGCCGGCGGGTGGAGTTCCCCTGCCCGCGATCGGCCGTGCAAGAAGAGTACAGGATCTGCCGGCGGCACCGTCCGAACGATTATGGCTATGGGTATCGTGCTCAGGTCGCGGATATCGACGGAGACGGCCGCGAGGAGGTCATCGTGTACGACCGGAGAGGGGTTTGGACCTACGGCCTCGAGTAAGGACGGCAAAGGACGTGGCCTCAAGAGTTCTGGCGCATACCGTCGGACGCGTGACGGGCCAACGGAGTAACGTTCGCGTCCTCATGTACCACCGCGTTCAGGCAGGGGGCCGGCCAGGGGCATCGAGCGCCTACTTGGCGCCAGAGTGGTTCCGAGACCAGATGGCATACGTGGCAGACCAGGGCCTTCGATGCTGTCGGTTGAGTGACTTGGTCAGGGAATGGCCGGGAGTATTCGACAACGGCAAGGTGATCGTGTTGACCTTCGACGATGCTTGGGCAAGTCAGCACGACACGGTCCTACCAGTCCTGAAGCGTTTCAAGATGACCGGGACGTTCTTCGTGCCGACGGCGCACATCGACGAGTTCCGGCATAGGCCCCGGTTCGGCGACCTGACCATGTTCAACGTCAATCTCTGTTCCTGGAGCGACATCCGAGCACTGGAGGAGGAGGGCATGGAAGTCGGCGCCCACACCCACACCCACCGCTCCTTGGCACACCTCACAGAACGACAGGTTGAGGAAGAGGTTCGCCTCTCGCGGACTCTCCTTGAGCAGCAATTGCAGTCCCCGGTCACAAGCTTCTCGTACCCGCTCGGAAGGAGGGGAACGTTCTCTAAGCGGACGGGGGCCCTCTTGAGGGACAATGGCTTTCTGGCCGCGTGCACGACGGTCTGGGGGTGCCCCACAGCGCAAACGGACCCATTGGAGCTCCCCCGGATCAGCATCCGCGGGACCGACGAACTCAAGCGATTTGTCAGAAAGCTGCGGGGTGATTACGACTACTTGCGCTGGCGTCCGACATGACTCAGAGGTCGTCCAGCAAGAAGGCTATCCCGGGTCGCGGTGGTTCTCCGGACCTCCGTGTGGGCGGCGGCGTGCACGGGAGGAGGCGGGGGCTACTTGATCGGTGCTCAGTTGCAACTGCGGGCTGGACTGGTGAGGCTGGAGGGGTAGGGTGACGCCCGGCGGCCCTTCGAGAGAACGAAGCACGTTGTGCATTACTACCAGCTTCCCTCCCCGAGGCAGCAGTGGCGGCCAACGTATGCTCAAGTTCGTCAAGTACCTGGGTGCCTTCGGTTGGCGGCCGACTGTCCTCACCAGGCTCCCGACCAGGTTCGAGGCCCAGGACCCGAGTTTGCTCGAGGAGCTTCCCTCGGAGTGCAAGGTCTCCTGGACCACGTCCTGGGACCCGGCAGCGCTTCTCGACGGCATTCTGTGGGGTCGGCCGCAACCACGGCCCACCACGCGAACTCGGGCCTCTGCACGCCGAAACGGGGGACTGGCGAAGAGGCTCTGGAACCTGTCTCGAGACTGGGTGTTGACGCCGCACCCCTTCTGGTTGTGGGTGCCTCTTGCGTTTCGCGAAGCCTCGAGGATCATCGGGGTTGAGAACGTGGACGTGGTCTTCGCGGACTCGCGCATCTCTTCTGTACTCGCGCTGTTGTTGCACCGCGCCTACGGGATCCCGTTCGTCGTCGACTACAGAAACGCCTGGGTAGGCGACCCGCACCTGAGGATGCCCACGATGGTTCATGTGGCAGTCAACGAGGAACTCGAAGCGCGGGTTCTGCGGTCTGCCGCTGCGGCTGTGTTCCTGGCTGACTCGGCCCGCCAACATGCTCTTCACTGCTATCCGGCCCTTCGCCCCGAGCGAGCGTTCGTGATCAGCAACGGCTATGACAAGGATGACTTTCCCAAAGACTGCAGTCTTCCTCGAGAGGGCCCTTTCACCGTCGGCTACGTCGGTTCGCTCTACGACGAGTACATCCCGGTGTTCCGCGTATTCTGCAGGGCGCTTCGAAGGTTGGCGGACGAGGTACCATCGAACGATGTCAAGCTTAGCGTGGTCGGACGAGTCTGCAAGGGGGCCCGGGATGTAGCCGCACAAGAGGGCCTCTCTGGCGTCACCAGCTTTGCTGGGTATGTGGACCACAAGGCGGCCGTACGGTTCTTGCTCAAGGCTCACGTGTTGCTCCTGCTGCTGGACTTCGTTGGACCGGATACTCGGATTTCGATCCCGGGCAAGCTCTACGAATATGTCGCGTCCCGACGAAAGATCGTGCTTCTTGGACCTCCGTGTGAAACAGCAGCTTTCATCGAAAGGTACGCCTTGGGCGCCTGTGCAGGCAGGGACGTTGACCGGGTTTACAGCGTCCTCTCGCAGTGGCGGCGCGCCTTCCAGGCTGGGCGGCTGGAGTTGAATGC
>CAZIBA010000467.1:0-2972 GCA_964536795.1 uncultured Planctomycetota bacterium
AGCGCTACGGGGTGGTCGAGTTCGATGAGGACGGGAAGGTCATCAGCATCGAGGAGAAACCGGCCCGGCCCAAGTCCCAGTACGCTGTGCCCGGGCTCTACTTCTACGACAACGACGTGGTCGAAATCGCCGCCCACCTGGAGCCTTCAGCTCGGGGCGAGCTGGAGATCACCGACGTCAACGTCGAGTACCTGAGACGCGGAGCGCTTCAGGTGGAGCTCCTGGGGCGGGGGTACGCGTGGCTGGACACGGGCACACACGAATCGCTCCTTGAGGCCAGCAACTTCATCGAGACCATCGAGAAGAGGCAGGGCCTCAAGGTGGCGTGTGTCGAGGAGGTGGCGTACCGCATGGGCTACATCGATGCCGACCAGGTCCGTCGGCTTGCGAAGCCTTTGCAGAAAAGCGGTTACGGGGACTACCTGCTCGAGGTCATCGACGACGCCGAGGAGCGCCCGTAGGGACATTCTCACAAACGAGCCGGTCCTGAGCTGACAGGACCCCAGCGCCGGTCCGTCGGAGGCTTTTTGGCATGAAGTGCACACCATCACCGGTTCTGCCCGAGGTGCTCATCGTGGAGCCCGACCTCCACGGAGACGGGCGAGGCTACTTCCTGGAGACCTACCGGGCCCGGAAGTACGCCGAACACGGCCTCCCGGCTACGTTTGTGCAGGACAACCTCTCGTTCTCCAGAAAAGGGGTGCTCAGGGGGCTCCACTACCAGTTGGGTCGGCCTCAAGGCAAGCTGGTCTGGGTCGTCCAGGGCGAGGTCTTCGACGTGGCCGTGGACGTCCGACGCGGATCCCCCACCTTCGGCCGCTGGGTGAGCGCGACCCTCTCATCGGCGGACCACCGCCAGCTCTACGTCCCCGAGGGCTTCGCCCACGGCTTCTGCGTGCTCAGTGAGACGGCCCTCTTCACCTACAAGTGCACCGACTACTACGCCCCCGAGGAGGAGCGGGGCATCCGCTGGGACGACCCCGCCCTGGCCATCGACTGGCCGGTGGCTGAACCTGTCGTCTCGGACAAAGACCGCGCCTACCCGGCCCTCAAGGACGTCCCGGAAGCGGATCTGCCCCTTTTGGGGGTCGGCCGACGGTAGCCTCGCTCCGTGCTCATCCGGCCCTCTTCCTCTCCCTCCCGCCCCTGCCCGCACAGGCGACTTCTTGTTTTCGCTCAATCCCCGTCGGCCCCGTGTCGATAAGGGGTCTGAGCGTGTGTGGGTCGTTCCACACCACCAAGCTTCGCTTGTCTCGGGTGTACGTCGTGCCTGCCCGGGGGAGCCCTGTGCGCGGACTCACCCGACGGGCCGGCTGAGAGTGGCGGTGCCACTGGCACCTTCCGGAGAGGAGGCATGGGTCGATGAGGAAAGCAGTACTGGTGGTACTCGTGTGCCTGGTGGTTGTGGGCTGGATGCCGACCATCGGTCTGGCTCAGGATATGTCCGGCGCTGAGTTGGCAGCGGCGGTGAAGGAGCTGCAGCGGCAGGTGGCCGAGAACAAGGCCGAGCTGGCAAGGCTTCGCGTCCAGCTCCAGGTCAAGGACGAGGAGCTGGCTGCAAGTCAGGAGACGATCCGACGGCTGGAGGGCCGGGGCGTTGAGCCTTCAGCGCCCGGGCTGCGGACCCCGGTCGTCGAGACCCAGGTGGCCAAGCCCAAGGGCGACAGCCAGTTCGGCTTTCTGGTGGGCGCGGCCACGGGCCCCTACAACCAGGACTGGGGCTACCTGGTGGGTGGCTTCTACGACTTCACCATCGTTCCGGAGGACGCCCTGGGGAACCGGCTGAGCGGCGAGGTCTTCGTCACCTTCTCCCGTCACGACGAGGACTTCAACACCCTCACCAGCCCCCTGGGCATCGTGCAGAACAACGTGGAGGTGGACATCGATACGCTGACGGTCGCTCTGGACCTGAAGTACAGCATCGAGCGTTGGGAGAAGATCACCCCCTACGTCGTCGGCGGACCGGCCATCTACGTCCTCGGTCACGAGCCCAGGGACCAGTTCGTCGCCGGCATCGCCCCCCTGCCGGTAGAGCTGTCGCAGCACGACTACCCCAGCGGAAACGCCGACCTGGAGTGGGGCCTCAACCTGGGCCTCGGCGTGGACGTGGAACTGACCGAGCTGCTGCACGTCGGCCTTGACGGCCGCTACAACCTGGTCACCGACGCCAACAACCAGTTCCTCACCCTGGGTGGCTACGTCGCCTTCGAGTTCTGAACCGACGGAACCACCCCACAAACCAAGGGGACACCGGGACCTCCGGTGTCCCCTTTCACTTCCCCAGGGGCGCTTGCCCTGCCAGGAGCGTGCGTCACCGCCGGGCGCGGCCGACCGCAAGCCCAGCCAGGCCTACGAGCAGCAGCACGACCGTGGCCGGCTCCGGTATCGAATTGGGAAGGGAGCTCCCCGACAGCTCGATGTTGTCGATGTACTGCACCGGGTTTGTGTAGGTGAGGAAGGGACGCGTGATCCGGAAACGAAGCTCGTGGTCCCCGGGTGAGGCGAGAGAGATTGTGGCGGTGAGCAAGTGGCGCTCAATGGTGTCCGGGTCTATCCAGCCAAAGTCGAAGCTGTCCAGCACGACTCCGTCGAAGAGCATATCAACGCGGCCACCGAGAACGGTGTGGTAGGAGATGGTGTTGGCCACCGCCATGGCCACCGCAAAGCTCAGGTCGCCCGAGAGCAGGCTGACGTCCTGGAAGATGCCCCCTCCCTGGTTGCCCGTCTGCCAGACGGTCTGGCCAACGCTGAAGGCAGCTGCCAGCGACGGAATGCTATCGCCCGTCGTATCGAAGGGGACCACGTCGGGGAACCCGCTGCCCAGCCAACCGTGCTCCGTGGTGAACACCGACCAGGCGCTCAGGTCGCCGCTTTCGAAATCGTCCATCACGAACATGTTCGCAGAGACAGCGCCCGTCATTGCGAGAAGGAGAGCAACCGCCATCAGTACGGTCTGGGCCCGCATGGATCGA
>CAZIBA010000468.1:0-2908 GCA_964536795.1 uncultured Planctomycetota bacterium
GTGGGGTGTTTCTGCTGGACGTGATCGTGCACGGCAACTTCTGGAGCCAAGCTGGGGCGCCCCTGGAGGCAGTCGAGTGGCCTCGTGGCAAGGTCCAGTGCTACACCGACCTCGGCTGTGAGGCCAAGGTCGAGGCGCTGGAGACCGCCGGCTTCGTCCAGGAAGCGCTGCTGAGGAAGCAGCTTCCGGTGGCCGGTGGCGAGTCGCTGGACGTTGCCATTTTCACCAAGGACCTGCAGTAGGTCGCAGTCTCGACGGGAGAGGTGGTGTGTCGGTCCGGGTAGCGGCAGTCGTCGCGAGGGACGGCCGGGTGCTCCTGGCCAGGCACGAGAAGGGGGGTGAGAGCTACTGGGTCCTCCCCGGGGGCGCGGTGGAGCCCGGTGAGACGCTGGCCGGGGCCCTGGTTCGAGAGCTTCGTGAGGAAGCGGGGCTCGAGGTCGAGGTGGGTGACCTCCTCTTCGTCAACGATGGCTACCGGCCTGAGGAGGCGTCGCCTCCATCGTGTTGCCCAACCGACAGTCGAGTCGAAAGCTCCTCTCGGGCAGGCGGTGCGCACAGTCGAGACAAGCGGAGCTTGGCCGAGACCGTCGCCCTCTACTTCGCCGCCGAGGTTGTCGGCGAACTGCCACAACCCACTCACGCCGGCGAGGAAGTCCTGCAGGAGACGCGCTGGTTCACGATCGACGAGCTGCGTGACCTGAAGCTTCGCCCCGATATCAAGCGCGAGCTCATGGAGTACCTGACGGCAGGAGCCGTCGCCCGGCGATACCTTGGCCGGCGGTAGGAGAATCGGCCGACAGGAATGTCGGCCCTCCTGCCGAGGGGGGACCAGCCGGACCCCTCGACTCCTCGGGAGGCCGGGCATTCTTGCCCGGCTGGAGAATCGGCCGTGGCACTCGGGCCGGGGTTTTCCGATGCTCTGCACACACCCGGGAGAAGCGTGTGGGGGCGGGGGCGAATGGGCTTGTGACGGTCAGTCTGCCGATGGTATACTACGGGATGAGACGGGCCCGCGTAGCTCAATGGCAGAGCACAGCTTTCGTAAAGCTGGGGTTGTGAGTTCGACTCTCACCGCGGGCTCCAGCGCCTTGCGCGCCCGCATGCTGGCACCTGGACGAGCGCCCTGCTCGAAGGGGGACACGTGGACACATCGAAGACCGTTGCTGGCATCGATCAGGCTTTCCTCGAGGAGATCGTCCGGCGCATCCTTAGCGTCACCACGCCGCACAGGATCATCCTCTTCGGCTCATCGGCCAGCGGTGGAACGACCCCGGACAGCGACATCGACCTTCTCGTCGTCGAAGACGAACTCGCTGACCGGCAGGCGGAGTACGTGCGCA
Source organism: uncultured Planctomycetota bacterium (assembly GCA_964536795.1). GTDB lineage: Bacteria > Planctomycetota > DG-23 > CBDVDV01 > CBDVDV01 > CAZIBA01. Next base: position 1,341 of record CAZIBA010000468.1, read on the forward strand.
TCCGCCGGGCCCTCCGAGGCCTGGGTCGGCCCTTCGACATCATCCTGATCTCGACCGAGTGGTTCGAAGAGAGCAAGGACGTCATCGGCGGCATCGCCTACCCAGGTCACAAGTACGGCAAGGTGCTCTATGAGTCGGCGTGAGGAGGTCAAAAGGAGGCTCCTCGCGGAGTGGCTCCGCAAGGCCGAGGCAGACCTCGCCGTGGCCGTCCACCTGTTGTCAGCAGGAAAAGCTGAGGCGAGCGTTGCCGAGGACATCTCCGTGCCCGACCATCCCGTGCCGACCGAACTCGACTATGCGAACGCCGTCGCCTTCCATTGCCAGCAGGCAGCGGAGAAGTATCTGAAGGCTTTCCTCACCTGGCAGGCGATCGAGTTCCCCAAGACGCACGACCTCGACCAGTTGCTGGACCTGGTCCAAACCGTTGACGAACAGTTGGCGGATTCGCTGCGCGATGTCATCGTCCTCACTCCGTACGGAGTCGAGCTGCGGTATCCCGGCGACCGGCCCGACGCCAACGTCGAGCAAGCTCGCCAGGCCGTCGAGCTGGTGTGGGAAGTGCAGATGGCCATTCAGAGCGCGGTGGAGATGAGCTAAGCTGAGCCCCTGTCGGCATTCACCGCGGCCTGCCTGCAGTCGACGGTCGGCCGGCGTTTCTCCTTTGCACGCGGGACAATGAGAAGGTTCATGGGGAGCTACGCACCCGCCTTGGCCTCAAAAGCAGTGGCTGGGGGCCGGCTCAGGACTGCCCTTCTGCTGTCGGTTTTTCTCTGGTTGAGTCTGTTTCCCACCAATTCACTCTCGTCGGATTCGACCGTTCTGTGGGACATCGGGGAGAAAGGGCTCTTCGACCCCACGAACAAGGCTTACCCCATCAACGCAGGCGTCGTTACCGTGGACCTGGGGAAGCCGGGTCCTCAGTGTCCGACCGGACTCGGCCATCTGGCCTCAGGGAAGGAACCCGTTGAGGAGATCCGCTTCCTCTTCGACGCCGACTCCGAAACCGAATGCTGGCTGCACGTGCGCTGGAACCCGGGCGGAAGCGGGAGCGAGCAGTTCGAGGTGTTCGCCAACGGCGACCGTGTCGGCGCAAGCGCCCTCCTCGAAGGCTCTGAGACCCCCTACGCGAAGACCGACGAGCGGTTCAAAGTAGGCGTGCGCGCGGGCGAGAACCACATTGCCCTGCGGCACCTGTCCGGCGACGGGCTTCGGTTCGACGGCTTGGTGCTGTCCACTTCCATGCGGATTCCCGTCTTGCTCAATCCCCGGCTGAAGTTCCCGACGCTCACTGCATACGAAGCAGAGGCAGGAGAGCCCGGCGTCATGCTGGACAGCGAGTACGTCCGTCTTCTCGCCCCACAACGGAAAGCCAAGGCGGCCGAGGTCATTTCCCCCTACCTGGTCAAGGCCTACGATGAGCTGCACCACCTGACGGGCTTCCACACGCAGTACAAGATGGTGATCTACCACTTCCCCAAAGGCAGCGAGCACGCCTGGGGAGGGACCAGCAACTGCACCATCTGGTACTCAGAGGAGAACCTGGACCTCGACGCGCAGTCGGAGTGGCA
>CAZIBA010000469.1:0-2906 GCA_964536795.1 uncultured Planctomycetota bacterium
GCTCGAATTTGATGAGACCCAGGCGGAAACGGGTGTAGGTGTAATGGATGTCGTCGAGGTTGAGGCTGAACCAGAGGCGCAGGTCGTGGTTGCGGATGTTGATGTCGTTGCTCGGAAGGATGTTGCCCCCCGGCTCCTCGAACCAGAAGTAGCTGAAACGGTACCAGCCACCCCATTCCAGCGTGAAGGGCTGGAGACGCAGTCGCTCGGTCTCCAGTGAGAGCTCTCGCTCTCGCTCTTCAGTGACCAGCTTCTCCAGGAAGCTGGTCGGTTCCTGGGCCCAGAGGCGGTTGCTCGGTACGAGCACACCCACCGCCAAGGCCAGACCCACCAGCAGTCCAACTCTCCGTGAACGCACGGACGGCCCTCCTGTCAGGGAAACCATGTAGCAGCCAGCCGCTGGCGGAAGGTGTATCGGGGTACCCATCTCCCGCCGGGCGGAAACGGTTCCTGCGCCTTGAGTCAGTTCACAGGATATATCGGCCGGCCTGCTCCGTACGGTCAAGAAAAACCTCAGCCTGCGGGCCGTTTCCCGCCCTCGGCTGCCAGCTCGGCAACCCGACCCGAGGCGAGACTGTCCGCTGCAGCCAAAGCGATTTCCAGGGCCCGGCGACCGTCCTCCGCCGTCACCTCGGGGGCCGTCTCCCCGCGGACCACGGCCAGGAAGTGCCTGAGCTGCTCGCCGACGGCGTGGCCGAAGCGGGGTCTCACCGTCCCCGTCGACGTCACCTCCCGCAGGCCCTGCTCCTCCAGGTTGACCTCGGCCAGACCCGCCGTGCCGAAGACCTCGAGGCGGAACTCGCCCCGGAACGGGTGGGTCTCGGGCAGCATCCAGCCCGAGGTGACGACGGCCACGGTGCCGTCTGCCATCTCCACCAGCGTCAGGACCACGTCCTGGGTCTCGATGGGGCGACCGGGGAAGAGACGTGACGCCGAGCGGGCGTACACCGTGTGTGCCTCGCTTCCCGTCAGCCAACGCAGGAGATCGAAGTCGTGCACCCCGAGGAAGAGGAGCACGGAGACCCGCCCCCCCAGCCGTTGCTGCTGGGAGGCCAGGTTGAGCCGGCTGGCCCGGATGCACTCCACGGTGCCCAGCTCGCCCCGCGCGATGCTCTCTTTGACGGCCCGGTAGCGAGGGTCGAAGCGGACCACGTGACCGACGAGGAGCGGGACCCCGGCCCTGTGGGCGGCTGCGACGATACGGTCGGCGTCGGCCAGGCTGGTGGCAATGGGCTTCTCCAGGAGAACAGGCAGGCCGGCCTCCAAAGCCAGGAGCGTGGGGGCCAGGTGCTCGGCGTCGCTCGTAGCCACGATGACGGCGTCCAGCTCGGCGATCTCGAGCATCCCCGCGCAGTCGCCGAAGCTCCGGGCGTCGAGCTCCCGGGCCACCTGGGAAGCCAGTGTGGCGTCGCGGTCGGCGACGGCCACCAGACGGGCCTGATCCAGCCCGGCCGCGGCATGGGCGTGGAGTTGACCCATGAAGCCAACACCCACGATCCCCAACCTGAGTGGGGGAGGGACACTCACAGCGACTGCCTCCGCCTGTGTCACGACTGCACGGGTACGACGATATCCGCGGCAGGCTCGAAAACAACAACAAAGCGGCTAATCCTTGACCGGGGTCACCGAGAGGGTATAATGGGTGGGTGGCAGTGGCAGCCGCTGCTTCCTTCTACAGATCCAAATGCTCTCTCTTCGATCTCACGGTGGCCCAAACAGGAGGAAAGGACCCATGGGCGACAGCAAGACTTCTCAGAAGCCCATCATTCGCATCCTTGACGTCACCAACAGGGACGGGGTGCAGACCTCGCGCCTGGGGCTGGCCAAGCTCCAGAAGACCATCATCAACATCATGCTCAACGAGATGGGGGTCTTTCAGAGCGAGTTTGGCTTCCCCTTCACCAACCACGAGACCAACTACTTGAACGCCAACCTGGCCCTTGCCGAGAAGGGCTTGCTGGACCCCATCCGCCTGGAGGGCTGGCTCACGGTGCGCATGAGCGAGGTGGAGAAGGCCTTTGAGAACGTCCCCGAGCTGAAGCACGTGAACGTCTCCGTGTCCACGTCGGACCAGATGATCCAGGGCAAATGGGCAGGGCGGGTCACCCGCCGAGACGTCCTGGACATGATGATCGAGGCCCTGGAATACTGCCGGCCCCGCTGTGAGACCGTCGGAGTGAACGCCGAGGATGCCTCCCGCACCACGATGGAGCAGCTCCTCGAGTACGCCGAGCTGGCCAAGGAGCACGGGGCCGACCGCATCCGTTACTGCGACACCCTGGGCTACGATGACCCCCTGACGGTTCACGAGCGCGTCTACGAGCTGGCCAAGGCCGTCCAGCTTCCCATCGAGCTCCACTGTCACAACGACCTGGGGATGGTGGTGGCCGTTTCCGTGGCCGGGGCCGTGGGGGCCATCGACGCCGGCGTCGACGCCTACATCAACACCTGCGTCAACGGCATGGGGGAGCGGGCCGGGAACTGCGACCTGGTCAGCGCTGTGCTGGCCGTCAAAAAGGCCAGCGGCTGGGGCTCACGGGACCTGCTCGATCCTGGCATCGACCTGAGCAAGTCCTGGCAGATCGCCAAGTACGCGTCCTACGCCTTCAACGTCCCCATTCCCATCAACCAGCCAGCGGTGGGTGACAACGCCTTCGCCCACGAGAGTGGTATCCACGTGGATGGTGCTCTGAAAGACCGCCACAACTACGAACTCTACAACTTCGAGGACCTGGGCCGGGGCGAGCCCGAGATCGTCGAGACGGGCCAGCAGATTACCGTTGGGGAGTACAGTGGCATCAAAGGCTTCCGCAACATCTACGACAAGTTGGAGATCGAGTTCCACGACCAGGACGAGGCCGTCGACATCCTCGAACTCGTCCGCTACGCCAACGTTCACACCCAGC
>CAZIBA010000470.1:0-2901 GCA_964536795.1 uncultured Planctomycetota bacterium
TTTGGCTGCAGGCTCACGTGGTCGGGCCAAGCGTCCCAGCCTACCGGCTCCCCGCAGTGGTAGCAGCGTGGAGGCCCACTCGCCGCCGTGCCCTGCGAAGGGCGAGGGTCGCTCCGCCGTCACGTGGTGCTGGGGAGCCCGTCAAGGGAGAAGTCCCGTTTTTCCCCCTTGTTTCCGGGAGGCGGACTTTCGCCCTTGACGGGAGCAGCAGAGGGCGTAGCATTAAAGTTTGATTGTGCCAGGTCGCCAGTAAACGAATGGAGACAATGGGACATGCCTCGACGACGCACGACCAACATCTGCAACAAGAGTGTCCGGCATGCCATTGAACGGGAAATGGCCATGCAGGGCATCACCTACACTGACATTGCCAAACGTCGTGGCTGTGACCCCCGTACGGTCACCGAGTTCTTCCGAGACATCGGCACCCGCAACCACCGCCTCACGACCTTGAGGGAGTTCGCCCTTGCCCTCGAGAAGCCCGCCGACTGGCTGCTCAATCTCCTCCACGACCACGGCCTCCATTAGACGAGTTGGGCAGGGGGCCGCAGGTGGGCAGCTTTCCGCCCGGCCCCGTTTTCTTTACGCTTGTCACCACAAGGAACTCCGGGCGGGACGAGACCCGCCCGGGCACACTTCTGCCTTGCCCAGTCGTGTAGTGGGGTCTGGGAAAGGCGGGTGCTTGTGGCATCTCGTGCGTCGCCCGGCGGGGTTGTCTTTGTGTGGGGGGGCGACGGCCGGCTGCTCAGTCTCTTCACTTGACAGGGTGGGGCGCGCGTGGTAGCCTGCCCGGAGAAGGTCGGGGCCGATGGGCGGCTGTCGCAGCTTGCTCTCGGGGGAGGGCTGACCCATGATCCCCTATCAAGTGGACGTTCCCATGCAGCGCTGGCCCTACGGCAACTGGGCCCTGATCCTGCTGATGGTCATCGTGTGGAGGGCCGTCCCTACGGGGTTTGAGTCGCTCACCCTGAGCGACGTCCTGAGCGGCGACGTGGACGTATCCCCGGCCATGCTCTCGGCGGAGCATTTCAAGCTCTATCAGCCCTTCACGTCGGCATTCCTGCACGCGGACTTCTGGCACATCTTTTGGAATATGCTCTTTCTCTTCGTGTTCGGCAACGCCGTCAACGCCAAGATCGGCCACGCTGCCTTCCTGGGCTGTTTTGCCCTCTTCGCCTACGTCTCCGGTCTGGCGTGGTACCTGCTTCCCGGTGGGGGGTTGTGGGCTCTGGGTGCTTCGGGGGCCATCATGGGGGTGGCGGGCATGTTCCTGATGTTCTACCCCCTGAACGCGGTCTCGGTGTTCACCTGGATCGTCGTGCCTATCGTCTTCCACCTGAGCAGTGTGTGGCTGATGCTCTTCTTTTTCGCCTCTGACTTGTTCGGTTTCTTGAGCCCCGGGGGCGGCATCGCCTACGTGAGCCATCTGGCTGGCTTTCTGGCCGGAGCGGGGTTGGCCACCCTCCTGCTTCACCGGGGCATTGTGAAGCCCGGTCGGGGGGAGAAGTGCCTGCTGGAGGTGTTGGGCGTGGAGGTGGCCCGGGAGGAGTAGCCTGCTGGTCCCGGCAACTGATTCCTGAGGAGCAGAGATGCGGCGTTCGTTTGCCATTGCAGTGCTCGTTTGTGTGCTCTCACCCGGTCGCGGCGCGGGCGAAGAGGCGACGGCCATCCCCTACGTACCCGACCAGGAGGTCATCGAGGAGCTGAAGGACGCCCCCCAGACGGACGCGGCCCGGGCCGAGAAGCTCGTTGAGCTGTTTCGCCAGGCCGGCCTGACCGAGGTGGAGAAGCAGGAAGTCGCGCCGCCGAGCCGGTCGGGGGCGGGAGGTGAAGCTCAGCCTGTCAACGTGGTCGCCGTCTTCCCGGGCGAGAGCAAAGAGCGCATCGTGGTCGGAGCGCACACCGACTTCAGAAAGGCCGGCACGGGCGTCATCGACGACTGGAGCGGTGCCGCCATGCTCGCCAACCTGGCCCAGACGTTGAAACGCGTCCCGCGCACCCGTACCTTCGTCTTCGTCGGCTTCACGCTGGAGGAGCGGGGGATGGTGGGGTCGCGCAGCTACGTGCGCAGCCTTCCGGATGACGAGCGAGCGGCCATCAAGGCCATGGTCAACCTGGAGTGTCTGGGGGTCTCCGAGACGTTCGTCTGGCAGACCGGCTCGGCCGACGCTCTGGAGGGGCTGGCCAGGCGCGTGGCCTCGGAGGTGGACCACCGCGTCATCCTCCGGCAACTCTACGGAGTGGCCGCCGACTCCAACAGCTTCATGGCCGTCGGCATCCCGGCCATCACCTTCGACAGCCTGCGGCAGGCCGACTTCCGCCTCATCGACTCCCCCAACGACCGCTTCAGCGCTATGGACCAGGAGCTCTACCTGACCCAATACCGCTTCATAGTGCACTACCTCCTGGCTCTGGATCGGCTGGAGGGTCCCGTCGACCCGGCCAACAAGGACCGGCCCCACAGGTGACCCCGGGCACATCCCCGCGTGCCGGCCTGCAGTGAGCTCGCCGAAGCCGTGAGCTGTGTTGCCAGAGGTCAGTGTCCGTAACATCTGGCCGTCACAGCAGGTAGGGACACCGGAAGCGTTCCGGCGGTTTCCCCATCGACAAGTTCGGGACAGGCCTGACTCATCCCCAGTTTTCGTAAGTCCTGTTTTCGCGTGAGTTTACCCACATGGGGTGGCCCATCTTGGCTTTGCCAAGGTGGGCGCGAAGCGTGGGAAAGAGGTATTGAACGTTGCTGCCGTAACTCTTTCAGAGCAGCGAGCTTATCCCTTCCGGTGCTCCGCACACACCTTGAGCAAGCTCAAGGTCTGCCACCCAGAACACCCCAAAACTGGGGATGACCTGCTCTGTTGAAAGGAGTGGAGTGAAGGGAGTTCTTGGCCGATGGGAAGGGTG
>CAZIBA010000471.1:0-2901 GCA_964536795.1 uncultured Planctomycetota bacterium
GGACTGACCCGAGTTGGTCGAAGGCCCCGGCCGTACAAGGCAAGGGGCTCAAGCCCCTTGCCCCAGCGAAGGAGCCGGTGGTGCAGGCTGCGCCGGTCGCGGTCGGCGGGCCGTCTGTCCGTCGAGCAGTGGTGTGGAGTGCTGTCGGGAAGGAGAGAGGCGATGGTCCAGGGCATCGGTATCGGTCTGGTTGGCTACAAGTTCATGGGCAAGGCCCACTCGAACGCCTACCTCAACGTGGCCCGCTTCTTCGACCTGCCCAGGCCACCTGTGATGAAGGCCATCTGTGGACGTTCCGAAGCAGCTGTCCGCGAGGTGGCCGAACGCTGGGGCTGGGAGAGCGTGGAGACCGACTACCGCAAGCTCGTCCAGCGCGACGACATCGACCTCGTCGACGTCGCCACCCCCAACAACACCCACGCTGACATCGCCATCGCCGCGGCCAAGGCCGGGAAGCACGTGGTCTGCGAAAAGCCCCTGGCCATGAACGCCGACCAGGCCAGGAAGATGCTCCAGGCCGTCAGGAAGGCCGGGGTCAAGCACATGGTCTCGTTCAACTACAGGCGGATACCCGCCATCGCTTTGGCCAAGAAGCTCATCGAGGAAGGTGAGCTGGGCCGCATCTTCCACGTCCGCGCCGTCTACCTGCAGGACTGGATCGTCTCCCCGGAGTTCCCCCTGGTCTGGCGCCTGCGGAGAGAGCTGGCCGGCAGTGGGGCTCACGGCGACCTCAACGCCCACATCGTCGACCTGGCCCGCTACCTGGTGGGCGAGTTTTCGGCCGTGGTGGGGATGAGCGAGACCTTCGTCAAGGAGCGGCCCTTGGAGGCCGAGGCCAGCGGCCTCAGCGCCCGGGGAAGGAAGAAGAAGGGCAAGGTCACGGTGGACGACACGGTGCTCTTCCTGGCCCGCTTCCGTAGCGGAGCCGTCGGCTCCTTCGAGGCCACCCGCTTCGCCATCGGCCGGAAGAACGCCGAGCGCATCGAGATAAACGGCGAGAAGGGCTCCCTCAGCTTCAACTTCGAGCGGATGAACGAGCTGGAGTTCTTCTCGGCCAAGGACCCAGGCGACCGCCAGGGCTTCAAGACCATCCTGGCCACCGAGCCCGTCCACCCCTACGTGAGCGCCTACTGGCCGCCCGGCCACGTCATCGGCTACGAACACACCTTCGTGAACCAGGCCGCCGACCTGCTCACGGGCATCGCCAGGAACAGGAAGCTCTCGCCTGACTTCGAGGACGGCCTGCGCTGCCAGCAGGTGCTGGACGCCGTGGTCGAATCCGCCAAGACCAAGCGCTGGGTCAAGATACCCAAGTAGCCCGGCCCGGTCTTCCGGAACCACCTCCTGTTGGCCGGCGTCAAACAGAGCGGGGGTACGGGGGTTGCTGTGCTCTCAACAGGAGCGCCAACCCAGGCTCCCCAGGCGGCTAAGGAGGAGACCAAGATGAACTCCCTTCACAGTGTCAGCGCCGGTGTCCTGGGTCTTTGCGCCTTGGCCGTGGTCAGCGGGTCGCTGCTCGCCGCCCGAGCAGGAACCCCCGGCGCTCCCCCCACTCCGATGCACCCGGACGGGGCCGCCGTGGTCAAGGGGAACACGGCCTTTGCCCTGGAGCTTTACGCCAGGCTCAGGGAACGGGACGGCAACCTCTTCCTTTCGCCCTACAGCGTCTCCACGGCCCTGGCGATGACCTACGCCGGCGCCCGGGGGGACACCGCAGCCCAGATGGCCGACGTGCTGCACTTCGACCTGAAAGGAGAAGCCCTCCACCGTGCCTTCGGACAACTCGTCGAACGCTTGAACGAACAGGGCGAGAAGGGGGGCTACCAGCTCAGCGTGGCCAACGCCCTCTGGGGGCAGAAGGGCTACGGGTTCCTGAAGGAGTTCCTGGACCTCACGGAGGCACACTACGGCGCCGGGCTCCACGAGGTGGATTTCGAAAAGGGCCTCGAGGCCGCCCGCCAGACCATCAACGCCTGGGTCGAAGAAGAGACCCAGGACAAGATCAAGGAGCTCATCCCGAAGGGCGCCCTGGACGTGCTCACCCGCCTGGTGCTCACCAACGCCATCTACTTCAAAGGTGACTGGGCATCCCCCTTCGAAGAGGAGGAGACGAAGGACGAGCCGTTCACACTGCTGGACGGCCAGAAGCTCGACGTCCCCATGATGCACCAGACGGAGAAGTTCGGCTACGCCGAAGACGAGGGCCTGCAAGTCCTGGAGCTGCCCTACGTCGGCAAGGAGCTCTCTATGGTGGTGCTGCTCCCCAAGTCAGCGGACGGGCTGGCCGACCTGGAGAAGTCGCTCACTGCGGAGAATCTCGAGAAGTGGCTGGCCGGACTTCGCCGACGGAACGTGGTCGTGGCCCTGCCCAGGTTCAAGGTGACCTGTGGGTTCGCACTTGGCAAGGCGCTCAAGTCGATGGGCATGACCGACGCCTTCTCACCGGCCGCTGCGGATTTCTCGGGGATGAATGGCGGCAAAGAGCCCCTCTGGATCGGTGCGGTGATTCACAAGGCCTTCGTGGAGGTCAACGAAGAGGGGACCGAGGCAGCGGCGGCGACCGCTGTGATGATGGTCGGCGGCATGGCTCGCCCCGAGCCCACGCCCGTCTTCCGCGCCGACCATCCGTTCCTCTTTCTCATCCGCGACACCCGAACGGGCAGCATTCTGTTCCTCGGTCGGGTGGCGAATCCGGTAGAATAAGAAGGGAGGAGCAAGCCCTGCGGCGACGGGGTCGTGCAGGGCCGATCCTGCTTGTCATGAGCTGCGTCGGGGACCCGGTGGCAACGAAGGGTTCCGCGAAGGGTTCCGCACGAAACCGAGCTGCGAGCGATGTCGGTCGCCAATCAGTATCGACAAGCTGACGAGATTTTTGGGCGGGTCTGGTCGGTGCGGGAGCTC
>CAZIBA010000472.1:0-2895 GCA_964536795.1 uncultured Planctomycetota bacterium
AATGCTGGCCGCGGTGAAGGCAGTGGCGGTGGCCAGGAGGTCAGCCGTGCGCACACGCCTTCTCCGCGCCTGTCGGTAGAGCTCGCTGGCGAAGTGCTCGCCGAACTCCTCCCGGCCGGTGGACTTGGGTGGCCGCCGGCGAAGGAAGGGGTGCTTCATCAGCGCTCCGAGCAGCTCCTCGTTCACCGTCCCTCCTGCGGCCTGCTTCCCGGCGTGGTCGTAGCGACGTCTGCCTGCACTGGTAAGGCCGACCAGGCCGTCGATGACCATGTTACCCGGCCCGGTGTCGAAGGCGACGACCGTATCGAGGTCGCCGGAGGCGGGGAGATAGGTCACGTTGGCGATGCCGCCGACGTTCTGCACGGCGCGGTTGAGACGAGGGTGGCTGAAGAGGACGTGGTCGGCGTAGGGGACCAGGGGCGCACCCTCGCCCCCGGCGGCGACGTCGCGCGGGCGGAAGTCGGCCACGGTGGTGATGCCCGTCCGCTCGGCGATGACGCACGGTTCACCGATCTGGAGGGTGGAGCGGATCCTCTTCCGGCCGAAGCGCCGACCCTGTGGGATGTGACGGATGGTCTGGCCGTGGGAGCCCACGAGGTCGATGGACTCAAGGGCGATGCCGCTCCGCCGGGCCAGCTTGATCAGGGCCGAAGCAAAGACCTCACCCAGCACGAAATTGAGATGACAGGCGTCGTCAACGCGCGCGCTTTCCGGCCGACAGAGACCGAGCACTGCCCGTCGAAGCGCCCGGGGGTAAGGGAACGTGTTAAAGGCCAGGAGTTTGACGCCCGTCCGACCGACGTCGATTAGGGCCACATCCACGCCGTCGGCCGACGTGCCCGACATCAGCCCGGCCACACGAAGCCGCCTCCTGGCAGCGAGCTTGGCGATGCTTTTCACGGGCTGGTTTCCACGGTCTCTTGCCTCCCTGTGACACGTCACCCCCAACTCTCATCGACCGCGCCAGGCGGGACCGCCCAGTGAAATGCCGCCCACACGCTCCGCTTAGCTGCTCTCGGACATCCACCTCTCGTAGAGGTCGTCCAGTCGGGCGTTGAGTTGTTCGAGTTGACGAGCTGCCCGGCGACCCTCACGGTGGTCCCGCCGGGCGAAGGCTTCGGTCATTCGCCGCTCGAGTGCCAACTTCTCTTGCTCGGCCTGGCTGATGCGCTCCTCCAGGGCGGCCAGCCGGGCGTCGGCTTTCTGTCGTGGTCTGGCCCGTTCCCGCTCTTTCCGTCGCTTGCCGACGCGGCCGACAGCCCGGGGCATCGCCTCCCTTCGCGCGTACCAGAAGTCGGTGAAGTTGCCGAGGTAGAGGAACAGCTTCTGCTGGCGCACCTCGACCACTCGGTTGACGATCCTGTCCAGGAAGTAGCGGTCGTGTGAGACCACCAAGAGGGTGCCCTCGAAGTCGCTCAGGGCCTCCTCCACGGCCTCGCGGGCGGGGATGTCCAGGTGGTTGGTGGGCTCATCGAGAATGAGGAAGTTGGGCTTGAGGGCCATCAGCCTGGCCAGTTGCAGTCGGTTCCGCTCGCCCCCAGAGAGGTCCTCCACCCGCTTGCGGAAGTCGTCCCCGCTGAACAAGAACCGGGCGAGGAGCCCCGACGCCGCCCGCCTGGTCATGGGAACCACAGCCCGGATCTCCTCCAGGATGGTCCGGTCGCCGTGGAGGACCTCCTGTTCCTGGGCGCAGTAACCCACCTGGAGACTGGGGCCGATGCGGATGACCGGGTGCTCCCAGGCGCCCTGCTCGACGATGTCGCGCAGCAGCGTGGTCTTGCCGCAACCGTTGGGTCCCACCAGGGCCACCCGCTCGCCACAGGCGATGTCCAGGTCAACGTCCCCAAAAAGCTTCAGGTCGCCGAAGGCCTTGCTGTAGCCACGAACCTGCAGGGCGACGTTGGCCCGGGTGGCTTCGGTGGCGAAGTCGGCCTGGAGGGAGGACTCCTCGAGCACGGGCCTGTCCACCGCCTGCTTCTTCTCGCGGGCCAGTTGGGCCCGGCGGGCACGCAGGCGCTTGCCCCACTTGGGATCGGCGTGACTGCGGGCGATGTCCTCGAACTTCCTCACCAGGGCCTCGAGCTGGGCCAGTCGTTTCTGGTTGGCGACGTAGGCCGACTGCTGGGCCAGCAGTCGGCGCAGCTTGGTGGCCCGAAAGGTGGAGTAGCCGCCGTCGTAGTAGCGGACCCGGCCGGCCTCCAGCTCGAAGATGCCAGCGACCACGCGGTCGAGCAGATAGCGGTTGTGGGAGACGATGAGCACCGCGCCCTTGAAGCGGATGAGGAAGTCCTCCAGCCAGGCGATGCCGAGGTAGTCGAGGTGGTTGGCCGGCTCGTCCAGGATGAGCAGGTCCGGCTGGCAGAGGAGCGCGCGGGTCATCGAGAGCACGTTCCTCTCGCCTCCCGAGAGAGACCCGACCTTCTGCCCACTTCTTCCGGCCAGCCCCAGGGCATCGAGCATGGCCTCTGCGCGCTGGGGGAGATGGTGGCCGTCGATGCGCTCGACCTCGTCACGCACCCGCTGATAGGCTCTCAAGGCCCCCTCCATCTCGTCCTCTGAGGCCCGGGCGAGCTCCTTCTCCTGCTGGCGGAGGGCCGAGGCGAGGCGCCGATGCTCGGTGAGGACGCAGTCCAGGACCGTCTCGTCCTCGTCGTAGGCCACGTACTGAGGGACGTATCCCACCCTCACGCCCCGGGCCACGTAGGCGGCGCCCTCGGAGGGGGGCTCCTGGCCGAGAAGGATGCGCAGGATGGTGGTCTTGCCCGAGCCGTTGGGACCGATGAGCCCCACCTTCTGACCCGAACTGACCTGAAGCGACGCCCCCGCCAGCACGGTCTGGGCGCCGAACTCCTTGGTCACGTTTTGCAGGCTGGCCAGCAGCATGATCCAAACCCC
>CAZIBA010000473.1:0-2892 GCA_964536795.1 uncultured Planctomycetota bacterium
GCGCTCCTGGTCGGGCAGATGCCCGAGGACCTGGAAGAGGTGTTCCAGGCGGCCGGCATGTCGCTCTTCCCTTCGAGACATGCGGACCTGAAGACAGACTGCTCCTGTCCCGACTGGTCAAACCCCTGCAAGCACATCGCCGCTGTCTACTACCTCCTGGCCGAGGCCTTCGACGGGGATCCCTTCCTCCTGCTCCGCCTGCGGGGAGCGGACCGGGACGATCTGACCAGGCTGGTCGCCGCGCCCAGAAGCGGGCACCCGGCGCGGCGGGCACGCGTGTCAGGCCGTCGGCCCAAGGTGACGACGAAGGTCTCCGTGGCGGAGCATTCGGCGGAACCGTTGCCCAGCGACACGGCCCTCTTCTGGAACGGCGGGGGCACCGCTCGTACGACCGACGCTCCGCTTCTCGCCTCCATGCCCGCGGCTCTGCTACGGCGACTTGGCCCCATTCCGTTCTGGCGGGGGGAGGCGGACTTCCTGGAGACCTTGACCGAGACTTACGCAGCGGCCGCACAGGCCGCCCGGGACCTCCTGACCGGCCCCAGCACCATAGACGAGGACGGCTGAAAGACCCGTCACCAGCGTCGCCGGTCGCCTGGGAACCGCCGCGTAAGCCGAGCGTCGGAACGGCCTGGCCCCCCCTGGCCGGCGCCCTCGGACGAGCAACCCCAGCAGGCGGAGGCACCCTTCGTTGTTCCACCCAGCCGCCCACGGTCCCCAACCAGTTGACGAGACACCTCAGGCGAGTTCCTGGAAGCCCCCAGCTCCAAGAACAGGCCTGTGGAAACACAGGAGGCGGGTGTACAATCACGGCCACAGGGTCCGAGGCTGCCGATCTGCTCCTTCGGTTCCGGAGCGTATACCGCCTCGGCAGCGCAGGAATGGCTGGTGGCATATGCCGAAACCGAGGGTTCCGGCGGTGGTCGGTGGACTCCCTCCTCCCGCGCGGTCAAGATTCCGGCAGGAGCAGAGGTGTGGTCGGCGAAGCGTGGGCGGTAGCACAGGCGCAGTGCGACCGTCCGACGAGCAGCCTTGAGCCCGGCAATGACGTTTGGGAGTCGGTGAAGGAAGCGGGGCAGAGCGGAGGGAAAACTTATTGATGTGCTCCCATTTTATGTACCAGGTGCTATGAGAGTTACCGGTTCCTCCTCCAGCGTGTGTTCCGGAAGGCGGAAGGCACCGGAGCCTGGAGGAACACACGCGGCCGCGAACTCCACCGGCGTCCGCTATCCCAGAGCACTGTGTGGCCGCTCGTGATTGTACTGCCAGTGCCACTGTGCCCCCAAGGCCTTGGCTTCCCTTCGGCACATGCCCGAATTCTCTGTTCTTGGAGAGAGTGCCCGGAGTCCGGGAGCAACCGTGGAGGTCGCCACCGGAGCCCCCAGACCCCCGCCAAAACCCTCTGAATCTCTGTTCCACACACCCCCCTCTCAGTCGGCAACCGCGCTCGACCTGCACCCCAGACGGATCTGGAAACGTTCTGCCAGGTCGCAGCGCTGGGATGGGGCAGGCGAGCGGTGTGCCCTGCCGCTCAGGATCGTCACCGGCCTCAATCCTCGATGAAGTCTGGGTGCCGCGCCTGGTTGAGCGCGATTCCTTGTGGAATGGGTTTGACAAAAGGCGTGGAACGGATAAAATGAACGATTGAAATGGTCACTTAGGGTTCCTTATTCAGGAGACAGCCGTGACAGACGTGGCAAACGTGAGCCGGCACTCCAGGGACACGCGGAAGAAGATCGTAGATGCCGCCTGCGAACTGTTCGCGGAGAAGGGCTACCGGGGCACCACCGTCGCCCAGATATGCGGCGCGGCGGAGGCGAACATCGCAGCGGTCAACTACTACTTCGGCAGCAAGGAGAACCTCTATCGACAGGCCTGGCGACAAGCGCACGACTGGTTGGAGGCGCAGTTTCCCCCTGACGGAGGCGTCGCCGCGGACCGGACGGCTGCGGAACGGCTTTGCGGCAGAATCCGGGCCGGACTGCAACGGGCCATGCTGGGCGACGCCGTCGAATTCAGAATCATGCGGAACGAAATGGCCAATCCGACAGACCTCTTACGCCAAGTCATAGATGATGCTATCCGCCCGATCCGCCAGGCCACACAGGCGATTCTCCGCGAACTGCTGGGGCCGAAGGCAAGCGACATGGACGTCGAGTTGTGCGAGGTGTGCGTGATCGCCCCCTGGATGCACGTCACGCACCACCGGCAAGCGGAAGAACACGAAGGGCTGGCTCCCGTATTCCGCGAGGAAATGCTCGAGGCCATGGTGGATCGTTTCACCGCCTTCGCGCTGGCGGGGATTCGTGAGACCCGTCGGCGAATCGAGCAGTCCAGCGGCAAACGTCAGCCCAACCGCAAGAACCGCACGAGGAAGTGAGGTCCCTATGAAGAAGTGGGCCAAGAGAGCAGCGCTGGCGGCCGTCATGTTGGGCACCCTCGGCGCAGCCTTCGCATGGTACTCCCAGCGAGACGATGGCAAGACCACATCCTTCAAGACCGTGCAGGTCAGGCGAGGCGACCTACTGGTCACCATCGATGCGACTGGAACACTTGAGCCGGAGGAAGTCGTGGACGTCGGGGCGCAGGTGGCTGGCCAGATCGTCGCCTTCGGTACTGACGCTGACGGTAAGCTCGTGGACTATGGCTCCCGCGTCGAGCGGGGAACGGTCCTGGCCAGCATCGACGAGGCGCTGGCGGAGGCGGATGTCAAGCAGGCCGAAGCGCAGGTGGAATCCGCCCAAGCTGGTGTGCGACGCGCCGAGGCGGACCTGGAGCAGCTTGAGGCAAGGCTTTCGCAGGCCCAGCGGGACTGGGAGCGGGCGCAGAAGCTCGGCCCGTCGGAGGCCCTGGCTCAGGCGACGTACGACGGTTACCAGTCAGCATACGAGA
>CAZIBA010000474.1:0-2891 GCA_964536795.1 uncultured Planctomycetota bacterium
CCACGCCGATGGGGAAAGCGGTCTCGGTACGCGGGACCTCAGCGCAACCCCCGGCCAGGCTGACCAGCGAGATGACCAGAACGACAAGCAGAAAGGCACCTCCAGAGACCTGGCTCACGAGCAGCCTCCTTCGCTCCCTCCGCCCCAGCCCACGGCGCCGACCACACCTCCAGCCCAGCACACCGGTCACCAGGGCCACAACATACAGGCCCTGGAACATCCCGGCAATAGCCGCAAGAACCAGCAGCACCATAGCCTGGCCGACGGTCAGGGCCTCTGAGAGCGAGAGCCAGGTGTCCAACATCCTCAGAGTTAGCAGGAAGAGGCTCCCGGCAACGGCGCACACGGCGCTCAGGAAGGACAGCTCGATGAGCAGGCGGAGCCAGATGGGCAGTCGGGCACGTGGTTGGAACGCCGACGGGGCCTGCTGGGCCGGGACAGAGACGGCCCCCTTGGGTCGGCTCATCCTGAGCCCTCCTTTCCCGCACGGCTGGTCGTCCGCGCAGCTACCACCTGAAGCACACCGACCGCTCTTCGCAGGCTGGCACTGACGAAGCAGCATGAGCCGACCCATAGGGGCCCTATGATTCCTGTGCCACTACATTGTACCGGCAGCGCAAGGCCCCCCGCTCACCCGGGGGCACAGCCACCCAGAGGAGAGGGACATGCCCCCACCGGCGTGGCAAGGCAGCCCTTCCCCCCTGCCCGCCGTACGGCGGGTTCAGCTCACACGAGTCGTAGGACCGACAGGCTTGGCCTGTTACGGGTGTACGCAGTGCTTGCCCGAGAGAAGCTCATATACGGACGGCCCGTGGGGCAAGACGAGAGTGGGGGTGCCACCGTAGCCTGCAGCTGCTCATGCGTAAGCAGGCCCCCGGTGTGGGGGACTACCGGTAGAGGCTGTGGTCGTGGAGCATCTCGTACTTGCGAGCCACGTAGTACTGGTAGTTTTGGTAGGGAACGGTGGGTGGCACGCGGTGGTCCACCGTGGGGATGAAGCCCCCGGTACGCAGGAGGGGTGGGAGCTTCTTGGTCAGCTCATGGTCGACGGCGGCCCGGTCCTTGGAGAGTTCGTGCTTGTCGATGCCGCCGATGATGGCCATGCGCTGACCGAACCGTTGGCGGACCGCCAGCACGTCCATCCCCGCTCGCACCTCAAAGGGGAGCATGGCCGGCACCCCACCCTCCACGAAGAGGTCCAGGAGCAGGGCCATGTCACCGTCGCTGTCCACGATGACGATATCGACCCCGTGGTCGCGCAGGAATCCGGTCATCCGCTTGTAGTAGGGAAGCATGAACTCCCGGAACATCGCCGGTGAGATGAGGGGGGCGCCCCGGTAGGCCATATCCTCCCACATCGTGGCTGCGTCCACCTCCAGCTCCACCAGGGCCCGTTCCATCACCTGCTGCCAAAAGGTGAGGAAGAACTCGTTCATCTCGTGGATCCAGGCCGGGTCGTCGTAGTAGGTGTGCATCAGGCGCTCGAAGCCCAGGACGTTGCGCAGGTTGCCGAAGAAGCCACCGGCCCCGATGGTCAGCGGACAGTCGCGCCTCCCGAGCCCGACGGCCACCTGGTCCCAGTTCTTCGGGTAGCGGCCGGGCTCGTCGGCGCGGAAGCGCTCCTTGTAGGGCTCCCAGTCCTGACGGGTCTTGACCGGGTACTCCAGGAAGAGGGGGATGGAGCTTCCCCGTTTGCTCACCCGCTGGGTGATGCCGTCGGCATCGACGATGACCCTGGTGTCCTGGTCCTCCCGGAGCACCTTCTGCTGGAAGGCTGGAATGGGGCCGAAACGGACGGGCACCGACAGCACAGGGTCGAAGCCGAAGAAGCTCTCCAGGTCGGTGACCGTCTCCGGGAGGCCCTGGGTTCGCCAGACGTCAGGCGTCTCCGACCAGTAACCGAAGTCCCAGAAAGGCGCCCGGTCCACCGGCTCGAAGCGCATACAGGCAAGGAAACGCTCACGGTTGGTCACTCCCTCTTGACCTCCTCCTCAGGGGACCCAGATGTTCACTCGACGGCCTCTGGAGACGGCAGAACGGGGATCTTGCCCTCACCCGGACGATCCTCAGGCTCCTCCGACTCCTCTTGGGGCGGGGGAAGCTCCCCAGGCTCTCCGGGCTCCAGGACCTCCGGCTCAAGCATCGACGGTTGCTCCACCTCCAGCTCGCTTTCCCCGGGAGCGAGTTGGGGAGGAACGGTGAGGGCCTCCCGGGGGTTGAGCTTCATCAGGAGTCCCCGGACCTCCGCGTCGGCAAGCAGGCGGGCCACCTTGGGCTCAGCCAGCAGCGAGCGGTAATCCAGTTCCGCCAGCTTGCGCGAGACCTCCGGGTCGGCAAGAGCTTCCTGGACAGCCGAGCGCTGCTGGAGCTCCTGAAAAGCAGGTTGCTCCTTGAGGCGTTCGACGGCGGCAGGATCGTTGAGCAGTCTCTGATAGGCGCTGAGGTCGTCGAAAAGTGTCAGTTCGGGGAAGGGATTGATAAAACCGGTCAGGAACACGGCCCAGGAGCTCTCCACCTGGGCGTGCAGTTTGGGCTTCTTCTCCAAGTAGCCCTTGGGCAGCGCCCCCAGGACGAAGAGCACCAGCACGGCGACGAGCAGCCCCTTGATGAAGCCTAGGTAGCCACCGGCCTTGCTGTGGGCCTCCATCCGGCTGGTACGGGTGTTGATGAAGCGGTCGGACAGGTACCGCCCCAAAAAGCTCAAGCCCCCGTACACCACCACCGCTCCTATCACCACCCCCAGGTAGAACCTGGTCAGGCCCGGAAGTCCAAAGGGAGCGAGGAAGATGGAGAAGACCGTGCCCAGGGGGTTCACCAGGAGCCAGATCAGCACCAGGGCCCCGATGCGAAACAGTTGAGGCACCAAGCCCTGGTAGATGCCCAGGACGGTG
>CAZIBA010000475.1:0-2885 GCA_964536795.1 uncultured Planctomycetota bacterium
GCATTGACGCCACGCTGGGGACCAGTGCCGGCGCCGGTGAGAAGGTGGAAGTGGCCGTCGCCGTGGAGCTCATCGGCGAACCCGTGGGGGTGCGTCGGGACGGCGGCGTGCTCGACCACGTCCTTCGGGACCTCACCGTTTCCTGTCTGCCCGGGGCCATCCCCGCAGCCGTCAGGCTGGACGTCCGCGAGCTGGAGATAGGCGGCTCCATCACCGTCGAGCAGGTTGAACTCCCCGAGGGGGTCGAGATGGTGACCGCCGGCGAGCTGCTCGTCAGCGCCGTACTCCCGCCCGCGGAGGTCCCCGAGGAGCCCGAACTGGAAGAGGTCAAGGAACCGGAACTCATCGGTCGGGAGGCCGAAGAAGGGGAAGCTGAGAAGGCTGAAGAGGAGGCCCCGGCCGGGTGAGCGGGACGAAACTGGTGGTGGGCCTGGGGAACCCCGGACCCCGCTACCAGGAGACGCGTCACAACGTCGGTTTCCGGGTGGTGGCCGAACTGGCCCACCAGGAGGGCTGGAAGCTCCGTCCCACGCCCTGGTGGCGGTCCGGACGGGGAAGGTTGGCCGGGTCCCAGGTTGTGCTGGCCCAGCCCCTCACCTTCATGAACGACAGCGGCCGGGCCGTCCTCGGGCTTCTGCAGGAGTTGGGACTCGGCGCCGGGGAGCTGATGGTCGTCTGCGACGACCTCAACCTGGAGCTGGGTTGCCTGCGCCTCCGCCGGGCAGGCTCCAGCGGGGGTCACAAGGGCTTGGCGTCCGTGGTCCGGTACCTGGGAGGCGAGGACTTCACCCGCCTTCGCCTGGGCCTGGGCTCACCCGTCGGCGAGGCCGTGGAGTTCGTCCTCAGCCCTTTTGAGCCCGGGGAACGGCCGGTCATCGACCAGGCCGTCGCCCAAGCCGCCGACGCTCTCTGCTGCTGGGTGGCTGATGGCATCGAGGAAGCGATGAACCGGTACAACCGAAAGCCCGGGCAACCACAAGGAGAAGCTCGTGAGACTGTATGAAGCTATGATTCTCGTGACCACCGCCGAGGCCTCACGCGACTGGGACGGCCTCACCCACCACGTCTCCGATATCCTCACCCGCAACGGCGCCGAGGTCGTGGACCTGCGCAAGTGGGGCGAACGCAAGCTGGCCTACGAGATCCAGCACCAGCGCAAGGCCACCTACATCCTGATCCACTTCGAGGCACCCACCAACGTCATTGCCGAGATCCGTCGGGAACTGCAGCTCTCCGAGCGCATCCTCCGCCACCTCATACTGCTCGACCGCGACGGCGTGGAGGTGAAGCTCCTCAGCGAGCTGGAAGAGGCCCAGGAGCGGGCCGGCGGCCGCCGGGAGAGGGAGAAGCGCGCCGCCAAGGCAGGCTCAGAGAAGCCGAGCGGTGAAGAAGACAAGGAACCCGTAACAACCGAAAGCGAAGAGGCGGTCGCACCGACCCAGGTCGATGTGCCGGACCAAGGTGCCGACGACGAGGCGACGGCACCGGTCGCCGCTCTCGACCAGGAGGACGAGGGAACGTCCACGGAGCAGAGCGAGCAGGCGTGAACCCAGGGCGACGGCTGCGGCCGCCAACCGTGAGGGGGACGTGAAATGGCTAACCTGAACAAGGTGTTCCTAATCGGCAATCTGACCCGGGACCCGGAACTGCGTTACACCCCCGGCGGCAGCGCCGTCACCACGCTCCGGCTGGCGGTCAACCGTCGCTTCACCACCCGTCAGGGTGAGAACCGCGACGAGACCCTCTTCATCGACGTCACCGTCTGGGCCAAACAGGCCGAGAGCTGCTGCCAGTACCTGAGCAAGGGGCGCCCGGTCTTCGTCGAGGGACGTCTCAGACAGGAGACCTGGACCACCAACGAAGGTCAGAACCGCAGCCGCATCGTCGCCGTGGGCGAGCGGATACAGTTCCTGGGCTCCGCCCCCGGTGAGCGCACGCAGGGCCCTGCCCAGCGCCCGGCCGACGAGCCCCCCCAGGAGGATGTCAGCCCGCAAGAGGACGACATACCGTTCTGAACGAGACCCCGGACCGCTGGCAGGCGGACCGGACAACAGCCAAACGAGCAAGGAGGAGTTGATGGCCAGGAAGAAACGCCGCTACATGCGGTACCGGGCGGGAAGCAAGTGCCGATTCTGCCGGGCCCAGTCCTTGGATGCAGCGGTGGACTACAAGGACGTGGCCACGTTGAGCAAGCTGGTCACCGCCCAGGGGAAGCTCTTTGGACGCAAGCGTTCCGGCAACTGTGCCAAGCACCAGCGACAGGTCCAGGAGGCCGTGAAACGGGCCCGCTTCCTGGCCCTGATGGCTTACGTGGGCTGAGCTCCGCCGAGGAAGCTGGATCCAACGGAGGCCGGAGACCGAAAGCCGAAAGCGGGCGTGGGCTGCTGCGGTCATCGCCGGTCTCCGGTTCCTCGACGGTTGATTGACAGGGGACTACCATGGACGTACTCTTGAAGACCGATGTGACGACGTTGGGAGAGCGAGGCGAGGTGGTACGGGTGGCCAACGGCTACGCTCGCAACTACCTCATTCCCAAGGGACTCGCGGTCAAGGTTGACAAGGCCGACGGGCGCCAGTTGGCGACGGAACGCCAGCGGCTGGCCCGAGAGGTGGCCCGGGAGGAGGCCGACCGCCGGGCCCTGGCCGAGCGGGTCAGCGCCATCTCCCTCACCATTACCGCCGCCGCCACCGAGGCCGGTCACCTCTACGGTTCCGTGGGCCCGGAGGAGATCGCCGAGTCCCTGGCTCGGGAAGGGGTGACCGTCGACCCTACAGCCATCGTCCTGGAGAAGCCGATCAAGGAGCTGGGCGTCTACGAAGTCTCCGTGCAGGTGACCGAGGACGTCGAGGCCACCGTGCGGGTCTGGGTTGTGGGCGACTGAGCA
>CAZIBA010000476.1:0-2879 GCA_964536795.1 uncultured Planctomycetota bacterium
GGTCCAGGCCAGCCAGCCCCTCACCCTGGTCAGACGGGAGGGCGAGAGGCTGACCTCCCACTCGGTGGGCAAGGCCGGGCACTTCCTGCGGGTTCTGGGCGCGGAGCAGAGCCCTCGGGAGCAGGCCTCGGCCGGTGAGGTAGTGGCCGTGGCCAAGATGGAGGAGCTGCAGATCTCCGATACGGTCACGGCCGGTGAGACGGGGGCAGCGCTGGGCCAGCTGGTCTACCCCACGCCCATGGTGTCCCTGGCCGTCCGTCCCGAGAGCCAGGGCGACGAGGACCGGGTCTCCACGGCCCTCAATCGACTGAGCGAGGAGGACCCCACCTTCACCGTGGTCCGGGAACAGGAGACGGGTGAGTTGGTGGTCACCGGACTCTCCTCGCTCCACCTGGACGTGATGCTGGCCCGGATGAAGCGTCGGTTCAACGTATCCGTGGCCACCTCGCCACCCAAGATCCCCTACCGGGAAACCATCATGGGGACGTCCGAGGGTCACTACCGTCACAAGAAGCAGACCGGTGGACGGGGTCAGTACGGCGAGGTCGAAATCAAGCTGGAGCCCCTGGAGCGGGGCGCGGGGTTCGAGTTCCTGGACGAGGTCTTCGGCGGGGCCATCCCCAACCAGTACATCCCGGCCGTGGAGAAGGGCATCCAGGAGACCATGGGCCGGGGGGTGCTGGCCGGCTACCCGGTGGTGGACGTGCGCGTCCGACTGGTGGACGGCAGCTACCACAACGTGGACTCCTCGGAGGCGGCCTTCAAGCTGGCCGCCAGCCGGGCCTTCCAGGAGGGCTTCCGGGAGGCCAAGCCGACGCTCCTGGAGCCGGTCGTCACCGTGGAGGTGACCGTTCCCACGGACTTCATGGGTGACGTGGTCTCGGACCTGAACGGTCGTCGGGGACGCATCCTGGGTGTGGAGGCGTCCGGTCGGATGCAGACCGTCCGGGCCCAGGTGCCCCTGTCTGAGTTGACCACCTACTCCTCCGAGCTGCGCAGCATGACCGGGGGCCAGGCTTCCTTCGCCATGGAGTTCAGCCACTACGACGTGGTGCCCCAGCGGCTGGGCGAGGAGATAGTCCAGGCGGCCCGGAAGAAGGACGAGGGGTAGGCCTGTCCCTACGGGTGAGGGGCGGGTCGGGCCCTGAGAGGCGGGTGAGTGGGGGGAGGATAAAGTCGGCGGCGAGGTTGCGGGACGAGCAGTTGGAGGTATAATTCCCCGTGGGAAATGCCGATAGGATAGGAGAACCTGCGTGCTTGAGGGTGAGGGCCGGCGCCGCGCCGACCCTCGGCGACCGTCTCCGATGCGGGGGGCGCAGTCGCAGCGGCGGGCTCTGTTTGTCGGCGGCCGTGGTGTATTGGGGAGGGGGGCCCATACTGGTGATTCCCTGGGAGGGGAAGGAGACGAGATGCAAACCTTGGAGGACCTGCTTCAGTACCTGGTTGCCCAGAAGGGGTCTGACCTCCACGTCACCGCCGGCAGTCCGCCTCGGGTCCGTGTGGACGGGGAGCTCACCCCCCTGGAAGGGGAGCGGCTGACCCCGGAGCAGTCGAAGGAGCTGGTCTATTCGGTCCTGAAGGCCGAGCACATCGCCCGGTTCGAGCGGGACATGGAGTTGGACTTCTCTTTCGGCATCAGTGGTCTGGGGCGTTTCCGCACCAACGTTTTCCAGCAGCGGGGGGCCGTGGGCGGGGTCTTCCGGATCATCCCCTGGGACGTGATGCCCATGGACAAACTGGGGCTGCCCCGGGCCCTGCTGGAGAAGCTGTGCGCCATGCCCAAGGGACTCGTCCTGGTGACCGGGGCCACCGGTTCGGGCAAGTCCACCACCCTGGCGGCCATGATCGACCACATCAACAACACCCGCAAGGACCACGTGGTCACCGTGGAGGACCCCATCGAGTTCGTCCACCGCAACAAGAAGTGCCTGTTCAACCAGCGGGAGGTGGGCACCGACACCCACGGCTTCGCCAACGCCCTGCGCTCGGTGCTCCGTCAGGACCCGGACGTGGTCCTCATCGGTGAGATGCGCGACCAGGAGACCATCGACGCCGCCCTGCGCATCTCCGAAACCGGACACCTCACCTTCGGGACGCTCCACACCTCCGACTGCGTGCAGACCCTCAACCGCATCATAGACGTCTTCCCTTCTTACCAGCAGCCCCAGATACGCACCCAGCTCAGTTTCGTGCTCCAGTCGGTCTTCTGTCAGCAACTGCTGTCCCGGGCCGACGGTCGGGGACGGGTGCTGGCTTCCGAGATAATGGTGTGCAACTCGGCCATCCGCAGCCTCATCCGGGCCGACAAGGCCCACCAGATAATGGGCATCATTCAGACCGGGGGGAAGCTGGGCATGCGCACCATGAACCACTCGCTCTTCGAACTGTACCGGGCCGGGCTCATCACCTTCGAGGAAGCCCTGGGCCACACCAGTGACCCGGACGACCTCAAGCGGGTCTTTCAGAAGACCATGTAGGGAGGATTGCAGGTGCTGCTCTGCGGCCCTGCTCCGCGAAGCCGCTACGCAGGGCGGAGCAGAGAGTAGCGAGGATCGCAGGTCGAGAGGCCTGTCCCCAGCACAGTCCGGGGGTCGCCAGTGGCTCTCCCGAGGAGGGTCTGCCGACCCGTCCCGTACGGGGATGAGGGAGTTGAGCGATGGCTCGTTTTGACCGCCGATTGGCCGGCATCGTGGCCAAGCAGGAGCTGCTCCCCCGCGGCCGGCTTGATGCCGTGCTCCGCGAGGCCGAGAGCGAACAGAAGAGCCTCACCGAAATGCTCCTGGAGCAGGGGCTGGTGGAGGAGCGTCCCCTGGTGGCTGCCATCGCCGCGGAGATGAACATCCCTCCTGTGGACCTGGAAAGGTTGAGGCCCACCGAGG
>CAZIBA010000477.1:0-2876 GCA_964536795.1 uncultured Planctomycetota bacterium
CCGCCGTCCTACTTCCCCGCTTGCGTTCACTTCTTCCATTTCGGCCTGGTCGGCGTGGCGGCGAACTTCCGCTACGCCGAGATGCTCGACTTCATCCTGGGGTTCACAACGCTGGACATCGCCTGTGACGACGGGCGCAAGTACAAGGCTCACATGGCTTCCATGTCGATGGCCGTTGATTTCAGACCCGACATTAACGTATCGCACGCGGAGGTGTGGCCACCGCACCAACTTCAGGGCTGCGTCACTCTGCGCTAGCGTTGCGCACTGCCTGCCGCAATGGACAGTGACGGCGTGCTGGTGGTAGGCTGGGGGTGCACGGCGCCGAGAGTGGTTGACAAACGCGGTGGACAGCGTGAGTCGGTGAGGGAGGCTGCATGAGTGGCAAGGACTGGGTATTGGAGTGCGCCAAGACTATCTACGACATTCAGCAGGACGTAGTGGGCGAAGAGCAGCCGCCGCGTGAGACGGTGGTCTCCAAGGTGGCGCAGCTGTGGCGTGGCATGCCACATGAGGATGAGTTTGTGGCTATCGCGGCGTGGTCGGGTCGGTGTAGGTGGATACACAAACTGGACCAGGAGGTCCACTCGTCTCATGAGCATCCCTGCTGTAGGGTGCCTGATTTGGTTGCGTGCCTAGAGTATCGGGGGCAGGCGGTACCTGTGCTCATTGAAGTCAAGCACACGACACTGGACTCCGTGACAGACGTCCCTACTTGTCGCCTCAGGTTCACGGAGCGTTACTGGAAAGGTTTGAAATCCTACGCGGACATGGTGGGACTGCCGCTGTTGGTGGCGTGGAACTTCGGCAACTTATGGGCGCTCTTTGACTTTTCGGCCATGGAGAGCCTGCAGAAAGCGGTTGCCATCGACAGCACCAATGCATTCAAGAGCGATCTGATGGGACTGCTTCTGGGGACCTTCTCCGTGCACTTCCAGCCAGGTCTCCGGCTAGCCATCGGGTTCGACAAAGTAGGGCCGCCGGAGGAGCATGAGAATGGCAGCCGTACTTTGTCGCTCAGGTTTGCTGGGCTGGATTGGCTGAGGCCCGACGGTACTGCGATTGACAAGGGTCGGCCGGAGGCGAGTTCGCTATTCGTGGCATGGTCGTTTCTGGCCACAGAAGAGGAGTGGGAAGAGAAGGATAGTCCGGGCACGGTCTACTTGCGTGACCCCATGCAAGACAGCATGATCTGGTCCTACTGGCTGTCCGGCATGTGGCAGGCGTATCAAGGCCGATGGACCACGAAGCCACCTTTCTCGTGGCGACACGCGTTGCGAGTGGGCAATCTTGGGCCCAAGACCAAGGATTTTCGACAGGCGGCGGCCTGGGGGCTAGACGCTGGTGTTGTGCGGTATGTTTTTGATATGGTGCCTGCCGAAGCTCGTCGCGTGCCGCCCTTCATGGCCAAACTGGGTTTGCCTGAGTGCTACTCGGACACCAGAAGGGGCCAGCCGCCCGAGAGTTCTTCAAACTTGTCGTAGCGTGGTGGCATGGTCTGTCTAGACGCAAGTGGCTGCATGACGATTTGGCGCAAATCATGAAACGAACCCTCAAGCTGCGAATCGAAGTCCCCGACATACTTGTGGTGCATCCCGTGATCCCGGGATTGCCTTGGAGGGCAACACCCGACGATGCTCTGAAGTTCGAGTTTCGGGAAAGGGGAATCGATGGCACCATCACGCTAAACGTGTCCTACGGAGAGGACTGGGATGCTCCGTTCCCGGATGCCTGCGGAGAATTGGTGGTCGTCATCCAGGGGCAGTGCGACGACGGGGCTCCCGAAGAAGACTTCCTACTGGTGGCCCGCTGGCTGACGCATGCCTACGTGAACCAGTTTCTCACTTATGTCAGAGTGTGGCTCGGGCAGCACTGGGTGGGTTCAATCCCCATCTCGAAGTGGCAGTTGATGTACTTCGTGCACCAAACCAAGGCTAGGTGGGTCGGGCCGGATGGTGAGGAAGACGTGTTTGCGGACAGGGTCTTTGCCGAAATGCTGCCTCCGGCCCTGAATTTCGATCACAAGTGGTGGCCACTGTACAGAACCGAGCGGCAAAGCGCAGTCACTCTGTTGCAGGAGATGTTTGAGTGGGCACCCGATCAGGAGTTGCTGGCGAGCGCGAAGCAGCACTTTGTGACTAGCGACTATGGCGTGGCTGCGGTGGAAGCGGTCAGTGCACTGGAGGTGGGTCTTGAGCGCTTCCTTACCAAGCGGTACAGGGCAAGACGGATCGCCAAGAAGTACAAGGACGTAAGTGCTCAGGTCGGGGTGTCTATGCTCGTCAAGTTGCTGCTTCCCGCGGAGTTATCTGAAGAAGAGCTAGGTCGCTGTCGGGGGCTGATCAATCGGTGTGACAAGCTGCGCAGAGTGCGAAACAAGGTGGTTCACGAAGGCGCAATGCCCGACCAAGGAGAGGTCAACCATATCAGGCGCGGGATCGAAGCGGCGGAGGAGCTATTGGACTTCGTGGAGGGGTTGGACAGATAGGCCGCTGAAGGCTTGTGGCGTTCACTAGTACCGGCACTCTACAGCGCGCTTCTGGGCCCGGCACCCCGGCATTGGGCGCACCGGCGTCTTGTCGCTTGGTAAGGTACCCGTCGCGCCAACGCCGCGTGTAACCGGGAGGACGACGTGGTTACCCCGGATCATCTGATGGCTTTCAACAATGACTTCATAGGCGACGCCGAGGACAGGGACCGCCCCGTGCCCAACCGCAGCCAGGTGAGAGGCAGGGACGAAGTGAAGGTCCTCGCCACCGGCATCAGCGCCAGCCAGCAGGAGACCTTGTTCGGCGCGCTTAAGAAACTGGCTGCACAGGGTAAAACCATCATCTTTGTTTCCCACAAACTGGATGAGGTCAGGGAATTGTGCGGAC
>CAZIBA010000478.1:0-2873 GCA_964536795.1 uncultured Planctomycetota bacterium
TTATGGTGTAGCCGCCGGTACGGTTGGTATCACTGAAGACCAGGTTGCGCTCGGTGGGCAGCGCGGCCAGGGGCAACAGCCCCGGCTCCCCGGGCCGACGAAGCGACAGTTCCCGCTCCCGGCCCGCCAGCAGGCTCTGCAACTGCACCCGGGCCACCTCGCCCACCTGGAAGTCGTGCTCCTGGGCCTGGAAGCGGCTCAGGAACTTCGTCAGCTCGTGCAGGAAGGGCAGGTACGCCGGGTACTTGGCGAAGTCGTTCCACTCGCCGTCCAGAGAGCTGGTGAAGCAGACCACCAGGCCACGGCCGAATCGGCGCACGGCGCAGGCGGTCTGGGAGCTCCTCCCCGCCTCGCCCGTCTCGAGCGTGGCCACCAGCTCCACCTCGGGGGTGTCGGGCAGGGCCAGTGAGTTGGCCCAGCGGAAGACGGCCGCGGAGAGGTCGCCGTTTCGACCGTCGGCGAAGGCGGCCACCAACGGGTGTCCGAAGCTGGGCAGCATGAGCCTGGCCGGGCGGAAGAAGCGGACAGGCGGGCCCAGTTCACCGGGGAGCAGTTCGGCGGCGTAGCTGTTGTAGTCGGCCGGGTCCACCCGGTCCCCCAGAAATACGGCCAGGCCACCTCCCCCGAGCACGAAGCGCACGAGCTCGGCCCACGTGTCAGCGGGGAGGCTGGCGACGTTGGCCAGCAGGACGACCTGGTAGGTCTCATCGAGTCGGCGCACCTCGGTCAGCTCCTCAGGGCTGAGGGTATCCAGTCGGAAGGGGGCGGCCTGGGCGAAGCCGCCGGGGTTGAGGGCCAGGCGGGCGTAGAAGAGCTCGTCCTCGCTTCCCGAGCCCTGCTCACCGTCCACCATGAGCAGGTTGGGCTGATTGCCCACGACCACGGTGAAGTAACGTCGATTGTCGCTGAGGAGCCCATCGCCCTCGGGTATCTCGACCCAGCCCTGATGCACGCCGGCGGACCGGAAGGTCTGGCGGAAGCTCTCGCTGAGCACTTGGTCACCGGTCAGGTTGAGGGCCCGCTCGGCCCGACGCACCCCGTCCAGGTAGAAAGCCAGCGTGCGCGGGCCCACCGGTCCCTGGCCGCGCACGGTGACGGTGAACTCCACGGTTCGGTTCTGGGCCGTGGTCGTGCCCGGGGGTTCGACGGTGGTCACCGAGGCGTTGCGGGCCTGCTCGGCACCCACGTCGATTACGGTGACGGAGGTCTTGGCTGGGAGGTCGAAGCGGGACCCGGGGGCCCGTTGCCAGGCGTTGCGGGTCATATCGGTGAGGACGTAGAGCTCAGTGGGCTCGGTCGCCTGGGGGCGGGGCAGGTCCCGGGTGGCCTCCAGAGCCGACCAGACGGGTGTATCGTCGGGCGTGAGCTGGAGGTCGCTCAGTCGCCGGCTGAGGGCCGCCAGGTCGATGGTGAAATCCCCCACAGGGCGGGAGGTGGTGAGGACAGCGGCCGTGCTGCCCAGGGCCAGGGTGGCCAGGAGGCGGCGGCCCTCCTCCTGGGCCCGCTCCAGTAGGGTGGTGCCGTCGTCCTTGTAACCCATGCTGTAGGAGTCGTCCACGACCAGAATGACCTGGGCGGTGCGATGAGCCGTGGGGGCGAACCAGTTGCTGCGCAGCACCGGCCGGCTGAGGGCCAACACCAGGAGCACTATGGTGAGCACGCGCAGGAGCAGCAGGAGCAGGTGCTTGAGCCGGAGCCGGGTGCGCTGCAGACGCAGGCCGTAGCGCAGAAAGCGCAGGGCCGGGAACTCAGTCAGCCGGGGCCGCTGGCGAAGCAGGAGGTGAATGATTATGGGGACGGAGGCCGCCGTCAGTCCGTAGAGCAGCGCCGGTGCTGTGAAGAAGAGCTCCATCAGAGAAACCGACCTCCAGGGCCCTGGTCCACCACCGTTGCTTCGGTCGTGGTCACAGGTGGTAGTTGCTGCGGTTGATGAGGAAGCTGGTCAGGGCCCGGTCGAAGGGGACGGCTGTGTCCATCTGCGTGTAATCGACCTTGCTGCGAAAACAGGTCTCTCGGTAGTCGTCAACGAAGGTGTCGATGGCCTGCAGGTAGGAGTCCCTGAAGGCCGAGGCATCCACCTCCAGCTCCTCACCCGTCTCCGGTTCCCGGAACCGGCGCAGACCTTCGAAGGGGAAGTTGGTCTCAGCGTGGTCCAGGATGTGGAAGAGGATGAGGTCGTGACCCTTGAACTTGAGGTGGTGGAGGGCCTCCTTGATGGGTTCGGGGTCGCTCAGGAGGTCGCTCATGACCAGGACCAGTCCGCGGGCGCGGACCAGCTCGGCCACGTCGTGCAGACAGGCGTCGATGTTGCTTTTTCCGGCGGGGCTCACCCGGGCCAGCTCCCCCAGTATGTTCATCAGGTGCGAGCGTTTGGAGTGGGGCTTGAGGTACTGGCGGATCTCTTCGGAGAAGGTGATGAGGCCCACCGAGTCCTGCTGGTGGATCATCAGGAAAGCCAGGGCGGCCGCCAGGTAGATGGCGTACTCGAACTTGCTCACCCGGCTCCCGTAACTGTAGCCCATCGAGGCGCTGGTATCGACCACCAGGTGACACTCCATGGTGGTCTCGGCCTCGAACTTCTTGACGTAGAGCTTGTCGGTCTTGGCGAAGACGGTCCAGTCCACGGTACGGGTGTCGTCCCCGGGGACGTACTTGCGGTGCTCACTGAACTCCACGGAGAAGCCCTGGAAAGGACTGGCGTGCAACCCGGCCAGGAAGCCCTCCACGATGAAACGGGCCTTGAGGTCCAGCCGCTCCACCTGACGGATGACTTCCGGGTCGAGGTAGTG
The DNA here is from genome assembly GCA_964536795.1 of uncultured Planctomycetota bacterium. Taxonomy (GTDB): domain Bacteria; phylum Planctomycetota; class DG-23; order CBDVDV01; family CBDVDV01; genus CAZIBA01. The sequence continues at coordinate 2,790 of CAZIBA010000478.1, forward strand.
CTCAACGGTTTGGGGCATCCTGGGGCTCCTTACCTTCAGGATGCGGCTTCGGAGGTCTCGTCGACGGGCGCCTCGGCGGGGGCT
>CAZIBA010000479.1:0-2871 GCA_964536795.1 uncultured Planctomycetota bacterium
GAGGGCAAGGTGCACCTCCCGGACCTCCCTCGCTGGGAAGACCTGGAGTACAGCCCCTACTGGCAGCGCCGCTACGCAGACTGGATCCAGGACACTCGGGCCGAGCTGGGTAACCTCGAGCAGGCCTTCGCCCTCATCCACGAGAACCTGGTCCAGCCGCTGAGGAACAAGTACGACTTCGACCTCTACCTGAGCATCGCCAACCTGATGCAGCACAACGCCAAGCTCATCCTGGGCCTGGGCGAGTTGGAGCACCTCATCGGCCAGGCAAGGGACATCCACTTTGCCAGTCGGCCCCGCGCCCTGGGCTATCTGCGCCAGGCCGTCAGGCAGGCGCGTTCGTTGGTGGAGGAGCGGGAGAAGGTCTACGCCGACTTGGTGCGCGTCTGGGAGAAGAGCAGGCTGCCCAAGGGGCTCTCGACGGCGAAGAAGGCTTTCGTCCATCGCCGCGATCGGGGTCCCCACTTCGCCAACCGGACCGCCGACATGCGCTACCTCATCGTCGACGAGGACCTGCTGGACCTGGAGGGCTGGGCCGACTCACTCGAAGCACTGGCCGACGACTACGAGAAGCTCCTCGAGCGCTGAGGTCCGCCTGGCAAGATGGGTGAATCGGCAGCGAAGGCAAGTTGCTGCTGCCGCCCCGCTCAGTCGAAGGTCCGACGGATCTCGTCCCAGCGGTAGCCGATGCCCGGTCCGGTGATGCTGGTCGTGTCGATGCAGCCGTCCTGGAGTTTGTACCCGCCTGGATGCACGAGGGCCTCCGGTTCATTGGTGTTGAGTGTAGTCTTTGACGGCAACCGGGGGTCCACAGGGGCCAACAGCCTCCCCCAGACGCACTCGACCGGAGCGCAGGCGGGCAGGCGAGGATTGAGAGCCTGGGACTCGACACGCAGCCTCCGGGTGCCAAGGACATCACCGGGGACAAGGCCCATCGGTGCGCCTTGGGACGCCGATGGGCGGAAACTACTGGCCACCAACTGCGGCGGCCAGGGGAGACGAGGTAACGTGAGAAGCCGACGTGGGAAGAGGGATGACTGACCGCGAGCGCTTCTTGGCGATCCTGGACTACCGACAGCCGGACGAGCCTTTGCTCATGCAGTGGATGGGCTTCAGCGAAGCGACGGTAAAGCGCTGGCGGCGGGAGGGGATGCCCGTGCGTACGTCGCCGCAGGAATACTTTGGCTTGGCGCGGGCTCGGGGGCTCCCCGTGACGGTTTTCCCCTATCCGGTGCGGGAGGACATCCTGCTGGAGCAGGGCGATACTTACCGCATTGTGCTGAACAACCGCGACCTGAAGGTCCGTCACGATCAGAACGCGCCCTACTTCCGGAAGTTCCTGGACTGCCCGGTCAAGTCCCGCAAGGACTGGGAGCGGTACAAGGCCCGGATCAACCGTGGGTGCGAGGCACGGTATGATAGGTTGCGGGAGCACGCGGACGACTACCGGAAGAGCCAGCAGCCGGTGTTCCTTGGCTTGCGGGGCTGCTGGGAGATTCGCTACTTCCTGGGGATGGAAGAGGCCCTCTACATGCTCTACGACCAGCCCGAGTTCATCACGGAGATGTTGGACTTCTGGTTCGGCCACCAGTGGGAGATCATCGAGCGGGCTTGTGATTACGTGGTACCCGATGCGGTGTGCATCTGGGAGGACCTGGCCTACAAGAACGGCCCTTTCGTCTCCCCCGAGACGTACAAGCGGTTTTTCGCCCGCTATCACCGCGAGACAGCGGAACGCCTGAAGGCCCACGGGGTCAGACACTTCCTGGTGGATAACGACGGCAACATCGACCAACTTCTGCCGCTCTTCTTGGAGAACGGTATCACGGGGACCTTTCCCCTGGAGTGCCAATCGGGTGCCGACCCCGTGAAGTTCAGAACGCTCTACGGCAAGAGCGTGCAACTCGTCGGCGGCATCGACAAGCGAGCGCTCATCCGCGGAAAAGAGGCCACGGCTGCTGAGGTGGACTACAAGCTGTCGAACTTAGTGGCGGACAGTGGGTTCCTGCCGGGCCTCGACCACGCCGTGCCTCCAGAGGTATCCCTGGAGACGTTCCAGTTCTACGTGGACTACCTCGGGCAATCGTGGAAGAGGATGCTTCGGAAGGGGTAGGGGCTGCTGGAGATTACGGATGATGAGATGAGAGAGATTCGGGTCACGAGCGTTCAGCCTCTGCGTATGCAGCACATTGCACCATTTCAAGGGGAGTTGGACCGCCAGCGTGCCCGCCAACTCGTCGAGGAGAACTTGACCATGGCCGTCAGGCTCCTCACCCGGGCCGGCGAGTTGGGGTGTGACATCGTCTGCTGCCCTGAGGACATCCAGGGCATCGGCCACTATGGCTATCACCTGGACGAGCCAGATCTCTTCTCCGGCTTTCCCGAGCCGGTGCATCCCGGCAGCCAATGGAAGGTGTTCGGTAATGAGAAGACGGAGGGGAGTGGTTGCCACTACAGTCCTGTTATTCTTGATGGCGGCACCTTGAAGTCACTTGGCTCTATCCCAGGGAGTCGAGAACCCAGGCGGCGACCGGCAGGCGGGTCCCGCCGGCGATCCCGAAACGACTCAGTCAGAGGGCGCCCGACCGCCTGCTCGGCGCCCCCGGCGGGGCGGGTCAGCCTACGCTTGGTGCGACCTGGCGGGCGGACGTCCCAGCCAGGTGGATCTCTTCGCCAGGGCCGTGGCTGCCGACGACCCCTCCCCCTGGGAGAACGGGCTTCGGTTGCCGGCCGCTCTGGCCGTGGGCCACAACCGCCTGCTCCTGAAGCACCCCGACCCGGCGCTCTCCGCCCGGCTGGGCGGGGAGACCATGACGCTTGACGGCACCGGGGAGATCACCTTCACCGTTCCCGACCGCGGTCCCGTGGACG
>CAZIBA010000480.1:0-2281 GCA_964536795.1 uncultured Planctomycetota bacterium
ACGGCCACGACGTAGTTGCCGTAGCGACCTACGTCACCCAACATCCGTCCGGCTGCGGCCGTGATGGCGCCGACCGCGCCAATGGTGAGGAGGATGCCCACGGCGAAAGAGGTCGAAATCAGGAACGCACGCCTGGTGGACGTGCGCCCCTGTCCGTCAAGGAAGCCGACGATGAGTGGAATGCTCGCCAGATGGCAGGGACTCAAGAGAATGCTGAACACGCCCCACAAGAAGGCGGCCCCGACGGCAATCAGCGGCGTACCTTCGACCGCGCGCGTGAGCGTCGCGAAAAGCTCTTCCATAAGCTCCCCCTTAGGCTGCTACCGGGCCGAGCCGGACAGATCGACGCCCAGCTCCTTCCAGGTGGCCAGGATGTCCTCTTTGGGCATGAAGCCTTCGTGCCTGAAGAGTTCGTTGCCCGAGGCGTCGAAGAAGATCTGCGTGGGAATCAGACGGATACCGTACTCTTGCCCCTGGTCGGGGTTCTCCCACACGTCAATAAAGTCCACCCGCAGCCTGCCCTCGTATTCCGTCTTCAGTTCTTCCAGGATGGGGGCCATCATCTTGCAGGGGATGCACTTCTTGGCCCCCAGGTCGACCAGGCGAGGCAGCGCAGCGGCCGGCTGAGGTGCCACTCGGTCAGCGACGCCAGGCGCCTCGGCCTGCGCCGGGGCAGCCCCCGGAGAACTCCCTTGCCCACCTTGGACAGGCGGTTGAGCTGGCCTTGTCTGCTTCCCAGCCATGACCATCCCCACGGCGGCCACCAGAATCACAACAACGCCGATCTTCCACAAGCCCTGCATGGGGCACGCCTCCTTGGTCAGGCCGTCTTTGCGTCGGTCACGGGCGGCACCACCCGGGTCAGGCCCGCGCCGCCCGCGTCAACTGAGCATTCCCTTGATCGCTTCGGCGCTGGGTACCTTGGCGGCGACCTTGACCTGGCCGTCCACGAGCAGGGCCGGCGTGATCATGACGCCCAGTTTCATCATCTCCTTGACGTCGGTGACTTTCTCCAACTGGTACTCGATGCCCAGCTCCCTGGCCGCGGCCTCGGCGTTGGCGGCCAGTGCCTGGCACTTCGGACAGCCGGTACCGAGGACTTGAAGTTTCTTCATTCTTTACCTCCCGAGGGTGAGACGGTGCGCACCCGTCGTGTCGGCTCAGGAGCAGCACTGACCTTCGGCCAGGACCTCCTTCACCTTGGCGGTGACGGTAGCGACCTGCTCGTCGGTGGCCCGCACACCCTTGACCTTCTCCATGCCCAGGTCGGCGACCTTGACCTGGAGGTAGTTCTCGACGCCCGCCTTGTCGAAGGTCTTCTTGGCGCAGTCCACCGGGCAGCCATCGATGACCACGTTGAGGTTGGCGTCTCTGGCCGTCTGGATCATCTCCTGTATCTCGGCCCCCAGACCGGCCAGGCAGAACATGGTGCCCAGGCCCTCGAACATGAGCTCGCGGGCGGCCCGGTCGGCCACCTCGGCCACGTTGGCTCCCCCCGAGCAGGCGTAGAAGAGCACGTTCTTACCAGCGCAGCACTCAGACATAACCTTCTCCCTTCCCAGTATCCGTACCCGGAGGTCCCGGGCTCACCCAAACAGGGCCCCGTACCCGATGCCCGTAATCGTGGCCATGACCACAACCAGGCCGACGTAGACGAGCGTCTTCTGCGTTCCCACGACGCTGCGGATGACGAGCATGTTGGGCAGGCTGAGCGCCGGACCCGCCAGCAGCAGGGCCAGGGCTGGACCCTTGCCCATGCCTGACCCGAGAAGCCCCTGCAGGATGGGCACCTCGGTCAGCGTGGCGAAGTACATCAGCGCACCGGCCACCGAGGCGAACAGGTTGGCGCGAAGTGAATTCCCGCCCACTGCACGAGCCACCCAGGTCGAGGGTACGAACCCTTCGTGCCCCTCTCGACCGAGCAGCGCTCCCGCAACGATGACCCCGAGAAGAAGCAGTGGCAGTATCTGCTTGGCCAGCGTCCAGCTCTGTGCGAACCATTCCGCCGGTTCCCCTTGGCCGGTGCTGGTGACGGCGGACAACCCCACCGCCCCCGCCGCGAAGGCGATGAGCGGGACCCCCGGGAAAGCGAGGGCCAGCACAACCACCGGAACCGCAGCCACGACCACCTTCCACCACCTGAGGCCCATCCAAAGGACGAGGGTCACGCCCAGGAGGGCGGACGCCCCGGCCGTGATCAGCCACCTGGCCGAGTAGACGCCTTGCCAGAAGCCCGTCGTCCGGTCGGGTTTGCCCCAGTTGGCGAAGACAAGGATCGCGA
>CAZIBA010000480.1:2291-2870 GCA_964536795.1 uncultured Planctomycetota bacterium
CATTGCTGCGAGGTACAGACCGGTCTGCCAGAGGGGTCGCGTGACGTCGGGTTCAGGCAGGTGGGCCTGGCCCTCTGCCCGGTCCTGCTCCTCCCGGCGGTAGATGAGGTGCATGAGGAGGCCGATGACGATGCCGAAAAGAATCGCCCCCACGGCCCGTGCGATGCCGAGCTCGAGCCCCAGCACCCGGGCCGTGAGGATGATAGCCAGCACGTTGATGGCCGGGCCGGAGTAGAGAAAGGCCGTCGCCGGTCCCAGCCCCGCTCCCATGCGGTAGATGCCGGCAAAGAGGGGCAGCACCGTGCAGGAGCAGACGGCGAGGATGCTTCCCGAAACAGAGGCGACGCCGTAAGCGAGCGCTTTGTTCGCCTTGGCCCCCAGGTACTTCATCACCGAGGCCTGCCCCACAAAGACGGCGATGGCCCCGGCAATGAAGAAAGCGGGAACCAGGCAAAGGAGCACGTGCTCCCGGGCGTACCACCTGACCAGGTGAAGCGACTCCATCACCGCGTGGTCGAATCGCTCCCGCCCCACGGGAAGCCAGACGCATACTACGAAGCCGACCACGATCAGCAGCAG
>CAZIBA010000481.1:0-2869 GCA_964536795.1 uncultured Planctomycetota bacterium
CAAGCAGGGATGGGCATTTACGCCTGTTCCTGCTTTTTCTTTGCGGGGACACGGAGGGCAGGATTGTGCCCTAATAGGGGCCCCGACTCGGGCCCAGGGCCAGCCCCGGGAACAGGCGGAAAGACGGTGCCGGTCGCGCGAAAGGAGGCGACCATGGCCAGCCTGTACCGGCGGGGCAAAGTCTGGTGGGTGAAATACCAGCACCGGGGCAAGGTGGTCCGCGAGTCCCTGAAGACGCGCAGCTACACCGAAGCCCGGAGGGTAAAGAGCTCCATCGAGTACGAGCTCGACCGAGGGCTCTACCGCGCTCCCTCGCGGACCCCGCTCGAGGGGGTCCTCGAGGAGTACCCGGCCTTCCTCCGGTCGGCGAGGGCGGCCAAGCCCTACAAGGACGACCTCTCCTACCTGAGGCTCTGCTTCGGCCCCATCATCCCCGAACTCCAACCCCATGACTCCCGGGGGCGGCCTATGCCGGGTGAGTCCTGGCTGCGGAAACGACCAGTCCCGCCGCTGGTCGCCGCCTCCTTCCGCGAAGATATTCAGGCGCGCCGAGCGTTGCGCGTGGGCGCCCGTGGAACGGCGATACACCCTCACGGAGCGCTCCGGCACATGTGCAGACGCATCCCCCTACAGAGAAAGTGCTTCGATCATACCCGCGAGGCCGTGGACAGCTCGTGCTTTCAGCGCAATCTGCTACATTCTGGAGGTAAGATAGGTGTAGTTATCTGACGTTTGGGTACGGGCCCAAGACGACCCACTTCCCCTCGCTTTCCTGCTCTCCGTTGCCTGCTCTGGAACCGCTTGCCCCGGTATCCTGACGGACCCGGAAGCGGACGCCCAGTTCCCAAACTTGCCTGGAAAGGCCTTGACGCGAAGAAGCGAACCAAGGACACTGACCGCCGTCAGCAAAGCAGGTGCAGGTGAGGCAGAACGCAATTCCGGGGCGCCGTCGCCAGATGGGGGGTAGGTAGCAGCGGCCTCTGCCCACACCGCAACAGCATGCCGGGGTATGGGGGAGAGGCGCAGGGGAACGATACGCGGCTACGGAGAAGGGCTGCAGCGTCATCCATATGGGAAATCTCGGTTGACTGCATCCGTGATGACCGCGAGCCCGAGGTGACGGCCGAGCATGCCCGCCACGTAATCGAGACCATGGAAAAGGGCTACCTCGCCGCGCCGACCGGCCAGCGCCAGGAAATCACCACGGCTTTCTGATGTGGCACGGTCACCTGGTTGTGGGTGGGCCGTGACATGTACCGGAGTGCCCGGGCGGGCCTTGTCCCGCCCGGAGAGGTCCGCCCGTTGTCCAGGCCGGGCAAGACCGGCCGGAGCACAGATGAAACAAGCGGCGCTCAAGGAGTTCAGACTATGTTGGAGTTAGCGCAGACGTCAGAGCTGTTCCGAGCTGGGATCACAATCGTACCGGGGCCTCAGGAGGCGGAACTTGCTGAGGGCGCTCTCAACTTGGCTGCAGGGGTAACAATCGCCCTCCCGGGGAAGCCTTCCAAAGCGGACCGCCTTGCTGCCAAGCTCCTAATTGAGGAGCTGAAGGGCCGCTTTGGCCTGAAACCGAAACTGGCCAAAGGTACTGGTGGCACCATTACGCTGAAGAGGAACGCCAAGCTCGACCTCGAGGCGCAAGGCTACATCCTCACGGTGACGCCCAAGGGCGTCGAGGTGGTGGGTGTGGATGAGCCGGGGCTCTACTACGGAGTGCAGACGCTCATCGAACTCGCCCGCAGGTCACCCTTAGGTGAGGTGGAAGTCCCCGCCGTGGCGATCCGTGACTGGCCGGACATCCGCCTTCGGGCCATTCACTACGACACCAAGCACCACCAGGATACGGGCGAGTACGTGCGCTGGCTCATCACCACGCTGGCCCACTACAAGATCAACATGCTCATCTGGGAGTGGGAGGACAAGTTCGCCTACGAGAGCCACCCGGAGGTGGGAGCGCCGGGCGCCTTCACTACAGCGGAGATTCAGAAGTTCACGGCCTTCGCGGCTCAGCACCACGTGCAGCTGGTGCCGCTCATCCAGGGCCTGGGGCACGCGAGCTTCATCCTCAAGCACACGAAGTGGCGCGGCCTGCGGGAGATCGCGGACTCCAGCTGGGAGTTCTGTCCGCTCAAGGACGGGTCGTACGACCTGCTCTTCGACCTCTGGGACGACGCCATCGAGGCCACGCCCGGCTCGCGCTACCTCCACGTCGGCTGCGACGAGACTCGTGAGTTGGGTCAAGGGGTGGCCTGTGGCTGCAAGGCCCTCGCCGACGAGCACGGCCGCGACTACCTGATGGACCTCTTCCTCAAGCGGGTGCAGGAGCACCTGAAGAAGAAGGGCCGGATGATGATGGCCTGGGGCGGCGGCTTCGGCGGTGAGCACGCCGAGGTGCAGCCTCGTGCCTTCACTGGCTGGAACCGGGACCCGGCACATTTCGCTGCGCTCAAGGAAGCCGGTCACGAGGTCTTCTGCTATGCGCCCAACCCGGGCATCGGGCCCTTGTTCCTGCCGCTGCAGCCCGTCCGCCTGACCAGCCGGTTCAGCGAATACACCAGGAATCACCCCGGCTCCGTGACACGGACCGCCGACGTCGTGTCCACGGCGGCCCGTTCCGGGTTGGTCGACGGCATGGTCTGCACCTCCTGGGACGACTCGGGCCTGCACCTGTCCATGTGGATGCCCCGCTTCCTCTGTGCTGCGGAGTTCGCCTGGTCCGGGAAGGGGGCGACCCCGGAGGAATGGAAGGTGAAGTTCGCCCGGAGTTACTTCGGCTCCCAGGTGAAGGAACTCTGGCGGCTCTACCGGCTGCTCCAGGACTCGGCCTGGTTCTACTACTGCTCTTTCCAGAGGCAGGTGTGGCATTACG
>CAZIBA010000482.1:0-2864 GCA_964536795.1 uncultured Planctomycetota bacterium
GTCCGCTGTCGAGCAGCCGCTGCCCCTGTTGCCTGACGGCTTCGTCGTTCGTCGCAGCGTATCTCAGTGCGTAGAGCCCGACCGCCCGCGATATGACAGTGGGGTCGCTCTTTGCCTGCCCTGACGCCCTCTTCCTGTCGAGTTCCAGTGCCTTCTCGATGGCTGCCGTGGCCTCATCCAGCATGTTCTGGGCGGCGAGAAAGCCGCTGTAATGGACCCAGCTCTGTACGCTCTCCGGTTCGAGCTCGGTGACTCGCTCGTAGTCTTGCCGGGCCAGGTCCAGCTCACCCACCCGTGCCCGCGTGCTCCCCCTGAGCCGGTATGCGGCAACACTGTCCGTCGATTGAACGAGCTGGTCACACAAGGCCAGGGCTTCCTCCGACCGTCCTTCGCGGAGGAAGAGGTCAACCTTCGCCGTGGTGACAAGCGGCTGGGTGGGGTCGAGCGCTTCGAGCATAGTTCGAGCTTCGTCGAGCTTGCCCTGGCCCATCTTCAGGACGGCGACCAGAACCCTCAGCGACACGTTCTCGGGGTCGCGCTCGAGCATCTCGTCTGCGGTAAGCAGGGCATCGTCAACCTGTCCTGACCGCTGTTGCACCTCCAGACGCAAGCCGGCGATCCGCTCCGCGGGCAACCCCCGTCGTGCCGCGTCGTCAAGCACGCGACTGGCTTCTTCCAGTTCGTTGGCCCGTTCGAGAGCCCGGATGAGCCGCGCCACAGTGGCCACGACTGTCGGATTCTGGTCGTAAGCCCGCCGGTACGTTTCGAGGGCCAACCGAAGGTTGCCCGACTGCTCCTGTGCGAATCCCAACAGAAGTCGGCTCTCAATGCTCCAGGGGTCCTCCTCGATGTTCGACGTGAGGAGCTTGACTATCTCGGACATGCGCGACTGCCGGTCCTCTGTACTCAGCCAGAGGCGTGCCTGGTGGTAACGCCAGTGGAAACCGCCTGCTCCCTCAATGGTCCGTATCTCGTCCACAAGCCCTTGGGAACGCTCTATGTCCTTCGTACCCGTGAGGTTGAGGAGCATCACCCGAGCGTTGATGTCATCCGGATTCTCCCGGCAGCCCTGATCGAGGAGCTCTGCCGCCTCATCCGCACTTCCCAAGAGGTAGTGGAGGACTGCGAGGGCCGTCACCAGCTCCAGACGTGCTCCTCCTTCCGCCTGTTGCAGCGCGTCCTCGATGACGGCGATGGCTTCATCCGTCTCGTTCCTGCGAAGGAGCTGGTTCGCCAATGGCAGCACCGCACTTGGTCTTCCTGGGAACTCGGTGGCGATCTCGCGCATACGAGTTAGGGCAGCTTCTTCGTCCCCACGGGCCAGAAGCACCCTCACTTCGAGGAGGCCTCCCTCAAGCCCTTCGCCTGCGTCCTGAAGGTCGCCTGCCAAACTCCCTGCGTCATCGAGCTCTTCGCGCAGCAGAGCGATGTTGCCGGCAAGGAGCAGAACCGAAGGGGAGTCCTTGTGGTCTCGGAGCAGACCGTCGACATCATCGCCAAGTCGCTGCCAGAGCGCCTCTGAAGGCGGCTTCTGGCTAGCAGCCAGGCGAGCGCGCAAACCCACGTCAAGCACCCGCGCGGCCAGGTTCCCTGGATCAAGCCGGGCCGCCTCAGAGGCGTGTGCGGAAGCTTCCTGCCATCCGCCCATCGCCTCCAGAAGTCGTGCCAGTTGAAAGCGGACGGTGGGAGAACGGGGGTACTGGCTCACCAGGCGCCGTAGCTGACGAATGGCCGAAGGCACATCCCCAGCTTTTTCGTACGCCTGGGCCAACAGCAGGCGCAACTGCGCCGAGTCGTTCCCGCTGGCGATGGCCTCTTGCCAGTGCCTGATAGCCTCGCGGGGGTTGCCACGGTAATCGGCCAGCGTTCCCTGCAAGACGGGGATAGCGGGGTCCAGAGCGTTTAGCTCCTGGAGTTTGGCGAGACAAGTCTCCGCTTCTGCGTCATCTCCGGCGAACAGGAACAAGTTTGCAGCTACCTCCACGAAGGGGTAGCTCTCTGACCCCAACGTCTCCAGTCCCCGTGTGGCTATTCCGCGGGCCTCTTGACGCGCCTCCTCGGACGGACCTCCGGCGAAGGCAAGAGCGGCCCAGGTCTGCCATAGGCTTAAGAGATATGGGTCGGACTCCTCAGCCAGCTCCAGTTGTGTCCTGGCGGGCTCTCTCTCCCCAATGCTGAGCAGACGCGAAGCCAGCAGCACCCGGGCTCGAGGATTGGAAAACTCGTGCTTGCCGGCCTCCAGGAGCCTTGCCCTGGCCTCCTCGCTGGATTCCTCCCGGGAACGTCCAGGCCTTCCCTGCCTGAGCAGGAACGTCCCCAGTGCCAAGTAGGCCTCGGCCGAGTTCGTGTTCTTCTCCAACGCCTGCTCCAGCAGCCCGAGCGGGTCACCCGGGACGTCCTCGGGACGTTGGCGCATCAGCTCAGCAAGACGGTCGTAAGCAGGAACGTACTGAGGATGCTCATCGATGGCGGCTTGGAGTTCCTGTCCGGCCTCCTTGAAGTTCTTCCGGGCTTCCAGCGCCATGGCCAGAAGCACACGCGCGCGCGGCTCAGCTTCCGATTGGCTGCCCGCCTGCTCCTCGGCTTCGAGCCACCTGCGGAGCACGGGCTCCGCTTCTGCAGCGCGCCCCGTCTGCAGGTACAGCTCTGCCACTCGCTCGGCGGCCTCGGCATGCGCAGGATTCTCACGGAGTATGAGTCGGTACGTGGCCTCGGCCTGATTCACGTTGCCAGTTGTCTGCGGGAAGATGTGGAGCTGCGCCTGAGCGTACTTCAACCATGCATCCACGTCATCCCGGTGCACGGCGCAGTATCTGCCGAGCTCCCTGGCCGCGGCAGACCAGTCCCGCGCTTCGTAGGCCGAG
>CAZIBA010000483.1:0-2859 GCA_964536795.1 uncultured Planctomycetota bacterium
GGTCGGTTGGTGCGGCCCTTGGCCGAAGCGCTCAGGGGTCGGGCGCGTCTGATCGTCAGTTCGGACCACGGCCAGGTGACCGTACCCGAGGGCCGCCGGTTCGTCCTTCGAGCAGACGACCCGCTTCGTCAGCACCTCAGGTGCCTGCCCAGCGGAGAACCGACTGTTCCCTTGCTCTTCGTGCACGACGGCCACGAGGAAGCGTTCGCCGCCCAGTTCGGGAACCGGTTCGGGGAGCACTTCGCCTTGCTCTCACCGGGAGAGGTGGAGGAGTTGCGCCTCCTGGGTCCCGGGGAGCTGTCTCCGGTGACGCGCCAACGCCTGGGGACCTTCGTGGGCATCGCCCCCGAGCCGGCCACCTTCTTCATCGAGCCGGTGGACGCCAGTGCCGGGTTCGCCGGCGTCCACGGCGGCCTGCGGCCTGCGGAGGTATACATGCCCTTCGTCGTTGTGTGAGCGTGACCTATGAAGACGCCTCGCCCCGACCTCTTCGAGCAGCATCCGGACTGGCGGCGGAACCGGAGTCTGGTGCGCAGCGGCTTTGTGGACCTGGAGTATCTGCCCCGACCGCGTGCGGGGTGGAACGCGACTCTCGCTGCGTACGCCTACTCGGTCCGGCTGAAGGTCGCTGGGAGGGCTGACCTCAACCTGTGGGCGGCGATGCACAGCTCGGCGGCCAGCGCCCGGTACCGCGAGTTGGGTGAGGACGCCCTGGTGCTCTGGCACGGCACGTCGGCCGTGCGGGCGGAACGCATCCGCGAGACGGGCCTCTTCCACAAGGGGGGCGTGTGGGCTGCCTTCGAGCCCAAGACCGCTCACGGATACACCCGAGGCAGGTCGCTGGCCTACCAGGCCGGTTCGGCCACCGTGGTCATCCTGGTGGACAGGAGCCAGGTGCAGCCGGGAGTTGGTTACGACGAGGAGGGTCGCTCCGTCGTGCGCTTTCACACCCACGTCCCGCCTGAGTGGGTGGAGTACCTTTTGTGGGACAACGGGGCCGAGTTCGTGGGTGAGGTCAAGGTCCGGCAGCCCAAGCGCTGGGCCGTGGCTCGTTTCAAGAGGAAAGGGGGACGCTGGGTGCCCCGTTCCCAGCCCCCCGTCCGTTTCGATGCCGAGCGCTCCTACAGCACCTTCGAGGAATGGCTGGACCTGAGCATCAGGCGAATCGTCGCCACGCTCGGCTCGGCCTCGGCCATCGAAGTCTTCTCGTCGCTCTACGCGACGGTGGACCCGTGGGACACGCTAAGGCACGACGACATCTTCGGTGCGCTCGAACACCTGTGCCCCCCGCCCCAGCGGCGACGTGGCATCAAGCTTTTCTCACTGGCGGCCGACGGCGGAACCTGAACCGTTGCCCGTCAGGAGAGTGCCAGGAGGATGCTCTCGCGGGTGGGTTTGCGGATGATGCCTCGTTCGGTGACGATTGCCGCGATGAGCTCGGCCGGGGTGACGTCGAAGGCTGGATTGTAAACGTCGATGCCCTCGGGGGCGATTCGGCGTCCCAGCCCTTCGGTGATCTCTTCCGGAGGGCGTTGCTCGATGGGGATCTGCTCCCCGGACTCAAGGGACAGGTCGAAGGTAGAGACGGGGGCAGCGACGTAGAAGGGGATGTCGTGGGCCCGGGCCAGGACGGCCAGGCCGTAGGTGCCAATCTTGTTGGCTGCGTCGCCGTTGGCGGTGATGCGGTCCTTCCCCTGGCTCATAACCACCGCGGCCATGTTGTCGCAGATGAGGGTGACGGGGATGCCGGCCTGCTGGAGCTCCCAGGTGGTCAGCCGAGCGCCCTGCAGCAGCGGCCGGGTCTCGTCGGCGTAGACGTGAACCTTCTTCCCCCGCTCGTGGGCGGTGAAGATGCCGGCGAGCGCGGTGCCGTACTCGGCCGTGGCCAGGCCGCCCGCGTTGCAGTGGGTGAGGATGCTGGCGCCGTCGGGGATGAGTTCCTGGGCGAGCTCGCCGATGCGTCGGCAGACGTCCCGGTCCTCCTCGATGATCTTGATGGCCTCGTCCAGCAGGGCCTCCTTGATGAGGGCCACCGGTTCCTCGCGCTGCTCCTCGGCGGTGTGCTTGAGGCGTCCCAGGGCCCAGAAGAGGTTGACGGCGGTGGGCCGGGAGGTGGCCAGGTAGTCGGCCGTGTTCTCGATGTCCTGGCGGAGCTCCTCGTAGGTGTCGGCCGTGCTGGTGCGCACGCCCAGGACGAGACCCAGGGCGCCGGCAATTCCCAGGGCCGGTGCCCCGCGTACACGGAGCACACGGATGGCTTCCCACATCTCGCCACAGGTGCGACACTCCTTGAAGACCACGTCCGTGGGCAGAGCCGTCTGGTCGATGAGCTTGACGTAGCCGTCCAGGTCGCCGATCCACTCGATGGTCGAAACAGGCACGGCCCCAACGTCCTTTCACTGAAGTGGCCGGTTCAGCATTCCTGAGATGCGACCGCTGTCGCCTCTATCTTAGTGCAGAAACCATCTCATGCCAGTGTGAATCGTGACCATTCCGTAGTGGTCGGCCTCACTGCCGTCCGCCCAAGGTTGCTCAAGCGCCCACTCAAGTGCGTCACAGACGTTCTCCTTCTCTTGCGGTCTGCCGGGCGAATGTGGTCGCCAGCTCAGCTCTTCCTCACGACGGCGATGATGTGGGTGCCCAGGTCCAGGCAGCCAGGCTGGCGGCACGCGTCGACTTCCATACCGAGCACCTCTTGCCATTTTGCCGGGTCGGCGCGAGCCTCGGCAAGCCGGTCGCCCCAGGCCGCCGACAGGCAGTTGGAGGCCGACATTGCGACGACCTTCGCCCCGGCGTCCTCAAGCAGGGCGCGCAGCTCACTCGACCGGAACATGTGACACCGGTGCGTGCAGGTGGCGA
>CAZIBA010000484.1:0-2858 GCA_964536795.1 uncultured Planctomycetota bacterium
GGTCTCGTGGCGCCAGGTGAGCACCGGCGTCACCAGCGCGCACGCCACCAGGGCACAGAGGCCAAACTCGTGGCTCATTCCCAGGGCCAGCCCCCCCAGCAGCCCGGACACCAGCGCCCAGCGCACCTGACGGGTGCGGGCGAAGCGGGTGAAGGCTGCCAGGGACAGCAGGGCCGCCGCCGTGCGCCAACCCACCCCGACGTGCAGTACGAGAATGCCCAGAAAGGCGAAGAGCAGACTGCCCGTCAGCTCGTAGAGCAGCAGGACCGCAGCCACCGACCCCGCCGCGCGACCGAGCCACCAGAAGACGGGAGCCGCCTCGGCCCGGCTGCCGATGACCTTCATCACCGCCGCCAGCCCGCGGTCCAGCAGCGGGCCGTACATACAGTAGTAATCGCGGCCCTGAAACTTGCCGGCAAGGATGTCGTCGGCCCAGGCCAGGTGGCTCCCGTCCTCGCGGAGGTAGTCCGGGCTCAGGTTGGGTGTGGCCAAGAGCGACCGGGGCTGGCAGGTGACCAGGACCAGCGCCACAACCATCAGCGCCGCCACACCCACGGCGACGGCCGTCCGGACCCACCTCGACCTCCCGGAGAGCCAGCCAGCCAGCGGCCGCAGAGCCAGCCCGGCCGCCAGCAGCGTCGCCGCGGCCAGCATCACCTGGAGGGTGCCGGGCTGTTGCCGCCAGAGCAGCCAGTACAGGTACCCCGACGCGCCCAACCCCACCAGCAAGGCCAACCCCAGGCGCACACCCACCAGCCCCGTGGCCGGGCGTTGTGGGGTCGGGGGCCTCTTCGGTTCCTCGGCCTCCTCCACCACCCACTGCCGGCACCAGGCCGCCCAGCCCGTCAGAAAGACCAGAGGCAGCACCATCATCAGAAGGGCCATCACGGTGACCGACCCAGCCAGGTAGACCAGCCAGGCGGCCGCCGTGCCCACGAAGAAGGTCAACCTGAAGCCCCGGGTCAGCCCTGACGACACCGCCATCAGACATCGCCGGTCCAGCGCTCTTAGCCAGTCGACCTCCTCCAACTGGAAGTCCAGTCGTTGTGGGAGGGCCAGTACCAGGAACACTTGCAGCAGCAGCACTGCCAGGGCCGTTGGGGCCAGGACCAGGAAGGTGTGCTCCGGCTGGACCAGGGCAAAGGGGAAGACCAGTGGGAAAAGCGTCAGGGCCCAGCAGCCCCGCGTGGCCACGGTGCCGAAGTCCCGGTCCAGGGCTCGACCCAGCGACAGCGAGAAGGCCAGCCAGAGCAGCCAGATGATTCCGGGCACCAGCATGAGCACCAGCAGGGCAAGCACGTAGTAGTAGAGCTCGAGCTTGCCGGGGTGACCGGCCAGGGTGGTGACACTCACGATGCCCAGCCCTGAGGGCTCGAAGCGGAAGTGGAGCGGGTAGCGTTCGATGACGCCCACACATAGGGGCACCACCAACGCCAGCCCACAGACGAACGTCCACAGGTGGTAGAGGACGTGGTTGTCGTCGGTGAGAAAGGAACGGAGTGTGGGTGCGCCCGCCCCCGGCTCTGCTCGGGACCGCCCCAAGGCGGATTCAGCCGCTGGCTGACCCCTGCCACTGGTGTGGTCCGCTGCTCGCTCGTGCGGGTCGTACGGCCCGTCGGTGGGCGGACGGTGCGATGGACTACGTGGATTCACTGTAGCCTCACTAAGCTGCCATAGGGCGAGTAGCACTCGTATCCTGTGGATCCGCACGGCTGAGCGGAGGCGACCCACACCTGTCCCCGCCCATTGACGGTGTCTCTGACCCGCCGGTGGCAGGAAAACCCGCCTCTTCCTCTACCCGCTTTCCCGTCGTCAAGCAAGAGGAAAGGACGGTGTCGGCTGGCCCTCGCCGGGCGCCTGCGTCCCGTTCGATCCTTGACAGACCTGCCCGCGGTCGGTAGAAGCGCAGCACAAAGTCGCCTCTGTGGCAGACAGCTTCTTGGGGAGCTCTGAGGAGGAGTCCACGCATGGTTGGCGCCGACCCCTGGGGCAAGGGACCGACGGCCGCCGGGGTCTTCCGGGCCCGAGCGCGCATTCGACACTACCTTCAATCCACGCCCCTTCGAGAGTATCCCGGACTGTCGGAGCTCGTGGGCACCCGGTTTCTCGTCAAACACGAGAACCTGAACCCTACCTGCGCCTTCAAGGTCCGCGGGGGCATCAACCTCGTCAGCC
The DNA here is from genome assembly GCA_964536795.1 of uncultured Planctomycetota bacterium. Lineage (GTDB taxonomy): Bacteria > Planctomycetota > DG-23 > CBDVDV01 > CBDVDV01 > CAZIBA01. Next base: position 2,176 of record CAZIBA010000484.1, read on the forward strand.
AGCTTTCCCCCGAGGAGCGAAAGAAGGGCGTCGTCACCGCCTCCAGCGGGAACCACGGACAGTCCATCGCCTACGCGGCCACGCTCTTCGGCGTCCGGGCCACGGTCTACCTGCCCAAGGACCCCAACCCGGACAAGGCCCGGGCTATTGAGCAGTTCGGGGCCAAGCTCGTCTGTCACGGCCGAGACTTCGACGAGTCGCGGGAGGAGGCCGAACGCGTGGCCGCACGCACGGACGCCCGCTACATCCACAACGCCGAGGAGCCCCTGCTCATCGAGGGCGTGGGCACCATCGGGCTGGAAATACTGGAAGCCGAGCCCGGGGTGGACGTGCTCATCATCCCCGTGGGCGCGGGGACGGGGGTTACCGGCTCGGGGACGCTGGTCAAGGCCGTCAAACCGTCCGTCAAGGTCCTGGCGGTGCAGGCGGCCGGTGCCCCTTCGGTGTACCGTTCCTACAGGAGCGGCCGCATCGTTCGAGGCGACGAGATCCGCACCTTCGCCGACGGCCTGGCCACCCGCGTCCCCTTCCCCAGAATCCTTCGTTGCATCCGCCGACTGGCCGACGACTTCCTCCTGGTCGACGAGGAGGAGATGCGGGAGGCCATCAGGTTGCTGCTTCACCACGCCCACACCGTGGCCGAGGGAGCGGGAGCCGCCCCCCTGGCCGCCGCGCTCAAGATC
>CAZIBA010000485.1:0-2856 GCA_964536795.1 uncultured Planctomycetota bacterium
ACGCCGATGCTTCTGCTCTTCGGGATGACGGACGAAGTGCTCCACCACCCCGAAATTCACCACCAGGCCGGCCAGGATGATCACCCCCCCGGCCACAAGAAACGTTGGTCGGGGGCCCCACCGCCCGGGCTTCCACCACTCCCACAGCAGGCCGCCGAAGAGCGGGCCGACGGAGGTACCGGCGAAGGCCGCGGCCTGCATCATCCCCAGGGCGAATCCGGCCCGGCGGGCCGGCACCACGCTGGCCACCAGGGCCACGCTGGCCGTCAGTGTACCCGTGAAGGCCCCCTGGATGGCCCGCAGGACCACCAGGTCCGTCCCGGTGCGGGCGAAGGTCATGAGCGAGATGATCAGCCCGCCACCGAACATGCTTCGGAGCACCATGGGCTTGCGTCCGAAGCGGTCGGCCAGGTGCCCCCAGATGGGTGAAAAGACCATCAGGCTGAACCCGGTGGCCGAGGAGGCCATGCCCGCCCACCAGGCCACGTTGGCTTCGCCCGTGACGCCCAGGTACTCGCGGAGGTAGAAGGGCATGAAGGGGAAGACGAAACTGAAACCCATCATGGAGCAGAACTGGGCCACCCACATTATGTAGAACGTCTTCTTCCAGGACTGCATCGCCCGGGGCCTTTGTTAGAAAAGGAGAAACAGCGAGCGGGTCCTCCCGCTCGCTGCCGGAGGTCGCTTCCGAAGTTCTGCTAAGTATATCCGACAGAGGCCATCGGTTCAACCGCTTCAGCAAAGACCCCAACGATGTCGGTAGAGGCGGTGGTGGTGGGGCAGGCCTGCGCCAAGGAGCAGCGGGCGGGCGCGCCAGGGGCGCCGACCCGCACTCCGAAGCAGCGGACTTGGGCAGCTACGCTGCCGGTACAGAGCCTCTGGACGGTCGCTGGGGGTGGCACGGGCACCCGCGAAGCGAGTGCCCGTGGTCCTCACACGGGTGCTGGGCCTTCGGCGAGGCACCCGTGCCACCGGGGGCCGCCCACTATGAAGCAGGGAGCTTTGGCGGTCACACCTATTGCAGGGGCGGGCGCCTGCGGTTACGATGCCGGGGTCCGGCGCCCAAAGGCGCGGGGACCTCGGCTTTCGCAGAGCGTTCCGCGTGCCCGGTCGCAGTTCCTTAGCACGGCCCCATCTTCTGCTCAAGGGAGATGTCATGAACATGCTGCGATATGTGGGTGTTCTTGGACTGGCCATCGTGCTCTGGGGTTGCCAGACGGCTTCTGGCGGTCGTCAGGGCCTCGTCGCTGACGTTTTCCGGATAGAGCCCGACGTGCGCGCCCGAACGAGTGAGGACTTTGCCGATGACCCCGACCATTTCCATTTCGCCATCATGTCCGATCGCACGGGCGGCCACCGTCCGGGGGTCTTTGGCGACGCCGTGAGCAAGCTGAACCTCCTTCAGCCGGCTTTCGTTATGTGCATCGGGGACCTCATCGAGGGGGGGATCGAAGATGAATCGCTTATCGACCAGCAATGGGACGAGTTTGAAGGCTTGGTCCAGGAGCTGGAGATGCCGTTCTTTTACGTCCCCGGCAACCACGACATCTCCAACCTGGTGATGCTCAGGAAGTGGCAGGAGCGTTTCGGCCGACCCTACTACCACTTCGTCTACGGGGAAGTCCTCTTCCTCTGCCTGGACACCGAGGACCCGCCTGCCTCTCACATCAGTGACGCCCAGGTGGACTACGTCGCCAAGGTCTTGCGGGAGAACAAGGGTGTGTTCTGGACCCTGGTGTTCATGCACCAGCCGCTCTGGCTGCTCGAGGAGCGGGAAGAGACCAGAGGAACCGGCTGGGACAAGGTCGAAGCTCTCCTTCTGGACAGACCCTACACCGTCTTCGCCGGCCACAGTCACACCTACACCAAGTACGTCCGCAATGACCGCAGCTACATCAGACTGGCAACCACTGGCGGCAACAGTTCCCTGGCCGGACCTGACTTCGGCTCCTTCGACCACGTGGTGTGGGTCACCATGACCGACGGGGGGCCGCAACTGGCTAACCTGATGCTCGATGGCATCCGTGATGAGAATGTGCGGACAGAAACGTCTCTCCGGCCGCTTGGCAGGGGCTTCCGGATCCGACGAGACGTGTTCTACACGGACAGTCCTGTCTTTGAGGGCGCGGCCACCGAACTGCGGTTGGTCAACCAGACCGAGTATCCGGTAACGGTGCGCGCCCTGTTCGAACCCCACGCGGTCCTGCGGCCCGACCCCATCGGGATCAGTCGGGTGGTGCCGGCCGGGACAACCCAGGTGGTCGACGTCAAGATCGAGGCCGATCGGCCGCTCGACGTCTCCGCGCTCGAGCCCCTTGTGCTCAACTGGTCGGCGGCTCTCGATCTGGCCGACCGCCCACCCATCGAGTTCAAGTCGAATGAGAGGGTAGGTGTCGTTCAAGTGGAGGGTTGTTCCCGACGCCGGGCTCCGGTCGTCGTAGATGGCAAGCTTGATGAATGGGATGACCTGCCCTTCCTCTGCCGGGAGCCGGCTCAGATCCTGCTCGACCCGGATGCCTGGGACGGTTCCCAGGACTCTTCCTTCCGCTTCGCCGTCGCTTACGATGACGAGTTCCTCTACGTCGCCGTCGAGACGACCGACGATCAGCATGTCTTTCGCCCGGGCAGGGACCCTTGGGATCAGGACGGTATCGAAGTGCGGCTTGACGCCCGTCCTGACCCCGACCGGGCGTTTGGCCGTCACGGTGAGTTCGAGCAGTTTCTCCTCTTCGCACTGAGTCCGGGTGAGACGTCCGAGCAGATGCTCTTCTGGTGGCGCGATCGGCTGCCGCCGGACGTCCGTGCCGTCTGCGTTAGAGCCGAGCGCGGCCACAATACCGAGATTGCGGTGCCCGT
>CAZIBA010000486.1:0-2838 GCA_964536795.1 uncultured Planctomycetota bacterium
ACGGCCGAGCCCGCCTTCGTGGCCGCCGACCTCATCAGTCAGGCCGAGCACAACCCCGGCTCGGCCATCCTCGTCACCACCTCCGAGGAGCTGGCCCAGGCCGTGGCCGACCAGCTCAACCGACAACTGACCGACCTCCCCCGCCCGGGGGACACCAAGCGCTGTCTGGATGAGTTCGGCCTGCTCGTCCTGGTGGACAGCCTGGAACAGGCCGCCCAGGTGGCCAGCGACATCGCCACCGAGCACCTGCAGGTGATGACCGGCGACGACGACCGAGTCCTGGCCCTCATCCGGAACGCCGCCACCATCTTGGTGGGCCCCTACTCGCCGGTGGCCGCCTCCGACTACCTGGCCGGACCGAGTCACGTGCTGCCCACGGGTGGTGGCGCCCGGTTCGCCTCCGGCCTCACGGCCCGGGACTTCATCAAGAGCTTCTCCGTGGTGACGCTGAGCAAGAACGCCCTGACCGATGCGGCCCCCCACATCGACGCCTTTGCCCAAGCCGAAGGACTGGCCGGCCACGGCCACTCGGTCAAAGTCAGGCTCCGTCCCCCACAGGAGACCGACCACCAGGACGAGGAAGCAGGAACGCAGCCTCCTCCCGGCGAGGTGTGACGTAGAGATGCAGCGAGAGTTCGATGAGTGAACCCCGATCGTACCTGAGGCCGGCCGTGGCGGCCATGGCCGGGTACACCCCCGGCGAGCAGCCCCGACCCGAAGAACGGGTCACCAAGCTCAACACCAACGAGAACCCCTATCCGCCCTCGCCGCGGGTCCTGGAGGCGCTGCGCCGGGCGGCCTCGGAGGACCTGCGCCTCTATCCGCCGCCCCTGACCGACGGGGCCCGCCTCCGGGCCGCCGAGGTCTACGGCTTCTCGCCGGAGCAGGTGCTGGTGGGGAACGGCTCCGACGAGCTGCTGACCATGCTCCTGCGGGCACTGGTCGAGCCGGGCGACGCCATCACCTACCCCGTGCCCACCTACAGCCTCTACCCCGTGCTGGCTCAAATCCAGGGGGCCAAGACGGTTGAGGTCCCCTTCCCGGAGGACTTCTCACTGCCCCCCGGGCTTTTCGGTCGGCCGGAGCCGCTGGTCTTGCTCTGCAACCCCAACGCTCCCACGGGCACCTGGGTGCCCCCGGAGGAGGTCCGCCGGTTGGCCCGGAGCCTGTCCGGGGTGCTGGTGGTGGACGAGGCCTACGTCGACTTCGCCGACGGCGACTGCCTGGCCCTGGCCCGTGGGCTCCCCAACGTCGTCGTGCTCAGGACGTTGAGCAAGTCCTTCTCGCTGGCCGGCTTGCGGGTGGGCTTTGCCTTCGGACCGGAATCCCTCATCCGGGGCCTGGTCAAGGTGAAGGACTCGTACAACGTGGACCGCCTGGCCCTGGCCGGGGCCCAGGCCGCCCTGGGCGACCTGGAGCACGTGCGCGCGAGTGTGGGGAAGATCCAGGCGACCCGCGCCCAACTCACCGAGGGGCTTCGCGGACTGGGCCTGGAGCCGCTGGCTTCGCAGAGCAACTTCGTCTTCGTCCGCTGTGGAGAGGGGAGGGCGGCCCAACTCTACCGGGAGCTCAAACGGCGGGGCATCCTGGTCCGCTTCTTCGACCAGCTCGGGCTGAGCGACGCCCTGCGTATCACCGTCGGCACGGACGAAGAGATAGCCCGCTTGCTCACTGAGCTTGCAGACGTCCTCAAGTCCAGATGAACAGGGCCAGAGGGAGGGAGCCGCAACTATGGCGATGAAGGCGAAAAGGCGCAAGGCCGCGCTCACCCGGGAGACCCGGGAGACGCGCATTGCCGTGGAGCTCTGCCTGGACGGCAAGGGCCGTGTCGAGGTGGCCACCGGCGTCGGCTTCTTCGACCACATGCTGATGCTGCTCGGTCGTCACGCCCTCTTCGACCTCAGGATCAAGGCCGAAGGTGACCGCGCGGTGGACGACCACCACACCGTGGAGGACGTGGGCATCTCCCTGGGTCAGGCCCTGGCCAAGGCCTTGGAGGCGAAGAAGGGCATCCGCCGATTCGGCTCCGCGGCCGTCCCCATGGACGAGGCCCTGGCCCAGGTGGCCGTGGACCTGAGCGGACGGGGGATGTTGGTCTACACCGTCCCCCCGATGCCCGAGAAGGTGGGCACCTTCGACACCAGCCTGGTGCGCGAGTTCCTTCAGGGCTTCGCCAACCAGGCCGGGCTGACCCTCCACGTCCTGGTGCCCTACGGCGAGGACGGACACCACGTCGCCGAGGCCATCTTCAAGGGCCTGGCCCGGGCCCTGCGCCAGGCCGTCTCCATCGACCCCCGGGAGAAGGGGGTGCCCTCCACCAAGGGGGTGCTGTGACCGTGCGTCGGCTGTTGGTCCCGCTCCTGATTCTGCTGTGTCTGGCTGTGGCCTTGAGGGCCTCCGAGACCGTAGAGGCCAAGTCCACGCTGGTGGCCCTGGACTTCCGCTCCACCTTCGACGAAGGGAAGATGGGGCGGAAGCTGGCCGAGGTCGTCACCGGCCACGCCCTCCGCTCGGGCCGGTTCCAGACCTACGACTTCCTCAGCCGTGACGAGGTGCTGTCGTCGCTGGACGTGAAGGTCGCTCTGGAGACCCCTCCCGAGGAGGTGGCCCGCATCGGCCGGGAGGGCTTCGCCGCCCGCTACGTCTTCTGGGGTGAGGTGCGCCCTGCCCGGGCGGGCTACTTCATCCATTTCAAGGTCGTGGACTGCGCCGGCGACCCTGCGGTGCTGGTCATCAACGAGGAGCACCCCGCCGACGACCCCCACAAAATCCCCCTCGTCGTCGATGAGGTGCTCCGGCTTCTCACCGGCGAGCCCGAGCCGGTGAAGGAGGTGGACC
>CAZIBA010000487.1:0-2837 GCA_964536795.1 uncultured Planctomycetota bacterium
TTCCTGGACCTCGCCGATCAGCTCGGTGAGAGGTTCCCTGCCCATCTGGACACCTACGGGAAGCTGGTCCTCTCGGTCGGTCGATACGAGCTCCTCTGCAAGGGGGAAGAGGTCTATTCGGAAACCGATCCCTCTCACAGCCTGGCACTGAAGCTCTACCGCGACGGCGTCAGACGTGTTCAACTCGTGCCTGGACTGGAGAAGGAAGAGATCGTGGGCTTCGTGAGGATACTTTCTCAGCCTATTGCCCAGGACAGCCTCGAAGACGACGTCGTCACACTGCTCTGGGAAGAGGATCTGTCGCACATCCGCTACGCGGTCCTGGAGGAGGCCTCGGCCAGCAAGCCCGAGCCCGGTGCCCAGGACACGGCCGAGGACGGCTCGCTTGCTGCGCTGAGGAGGGTTGCCGGCGCGAAGGAGCCGCCAGCCCCACCGGTACCAGCCTTTGAGGGCGAGTACAAGGACGTGCGCTCGGAGATCCAGAGGATGACCAGGGAAATCAAGGAGAGCCTGGCGGCTCTGAGTGAAGAAGTGCTGCAGGAGCTCCAAGAGCGGGTGGAGAGAGAGGCCGGTCAGGACCTCGCTGGTCGGGTCGCGCTGATCCTGTTCGACACGGCAATGATGGAAAAAGACCTGGAGGTGACGGCCAGCGCCGCGGCGCTCCTGGGCCAGCTCATGTTCGCCTGCGTCGCTGAAGGTCGCGTTGCTGCTGCGGCGGAGACCCTGGCCAGGCTGAAGAGGCTTCTCAGTCCTGAGGCAGGACTCAGTAGCCAAGGCCAGGAGCTCATCCGGGCGGAAATAGCCAAGCTGAGGGAGCCCGAGGTACTTAACCAACTGGGCGCTGCCGTCCTCCAGGACGTCGCTTCCGGCACCCAGAACCTCCGTCGATTCCTGGTCACCTGGGGGGAGGACGGTGTGGCCCCTGCCGTTACCCTTGCCAGCATGGTCCAGGACGATCAGCTCGTCGTCGACGCCCTGCTGGAAATGAGCCAGGGCCACGCCGACCGTCTCCTGCCGGCGCTGCGGGATGCCAATCCGGCTGCTGTCCGTGTTGCCCTGAGGGTGTTGGGGGAGGTCGGCGACGCCAGCCTTGCCGCCGACCTGAGCGAGGCGCTCCAGCAGGACGACGTCGACGTCAAGCTGGAGACCATCCGTACGCTCCAGAAGTTGGGGGGTGAGGGGGCGCTGGACCTGCTGGAGCTGACGCTCAAAGAGGAGGACCCGCGGGTACGGCGGGCCGGCGTCCAGGTGCTGGGGTGCTTTCCCGGGACCCGAGCCGTGGAGCTCCTCCAACAGCAGGTCCTGGAGAAGGGCTTCCTCCACGGGACGATAGAGGAAAAGCGGACGGTCTTCTCGGCGCTGGCTGAAGCGGGTGGGGAGGCCGTCCTGCCGCTGCTGGCAGGAGTGTTGAGGAGGAAACGGTGGCTGCACGCCCGCAAGTGCAACGAAACGCGGGCCTGCGCCGCCCACGCCCTGGGCTTGGTGGGGACCGCGGAGGCGGCTGAGATCCTGGAGCCCTTCCGGAACGCCGATGAAGCCATCGTGCGCTCGGCCTGCCGCAGCGCCCTTAGGCGTATCACGGACGGTAAGAAGGGGCGGGCTTCCGCATGAGCCAGGATGCAGGCGACGCCGAACTCAGGGAATCTGCCGGGTCGCAGGCCGAGGTGGCCTACCGCAGCCTGAAGTTCGTCACCGCCTTTTACGTAGCCGTCAAGAACTCCCGCATCTTCGCTCCCGACAACCACGTGGCCGTGCAGTCCGTCAAGAGCTTGCTGGCCTCCATCGGCGAGATTCTGGAAGCGGACGGGATGCTGGTGCTGCGGGTGGTGCACAACTACGTGGTGCTCAACGACCTGCGGGTGAAAAGCGACCTGGCCACCATGTTCTGCTACAGCTTCGTGCTGGACGAACTCCGGAGGTTGAATATCGGCAGCCTCTCCTTCGCATCGGACCTGGAGGAGGACGAGCTGGGTCGGTTCGTCTACCTGCTCGGCGGCTTCGAGGCCGAGACACAGGACCCCTTCTCGGAGCTGAGCAGCAGGTGCATAAGCGCAGGCTTTCAGGGCATCACCCTGGAGAAGGAAGTCCAGATCGAAGAGGATCTGGTCAGTGAGGACATCCGGGAACGTTCTCACGATGCCTACTTCAGGTCCATCTCGGTGGCTCGCGAGGTGTTGACCCGGGCAGAGACGGGCCGCGCCATCAGTTTCAAAGATGCCAAGAGGGCCGTCCAGAACATGATCGACGTGGCCATGGAGGAGGACTATTTCCTTCTGGCCCTGAGCTCCATCAAGAACCACGACGAGTACACGTTCAACCACTCGGCCAACGTCTGTGTGCTCTCCATCGGCCTGGGACAGAAGGTGGGGTTGCCCAAGCTCACCCTGGAAGCCCTGGGCATGGGCGCCCTGCTCCACGACGTGGGCAAGATCTCCATTCCCCGGGAGCTGCTCAACAAGCCCGGCGCACTCAGTGACGACGAATGGCGTCTGATGAAACGCCACACCGTCCTCGGGGTGCGCAGCTTGCTCAGGACCCACGGCACCAGCGACCTGCTGCTGCGGGCCATCGTCATCGCCTTCGAGCACCATCAGCGCGTGGACCTGTCCGGCTACCCCTTTGTCGAAGAGAAGCGGGAGCAGGACCTGCTGAGCAGGATCGTGGCCATCGCCGACTGCTACGATGCCCTGACCACACCCAGGGTCTACAGGCGGGTGGCCCTCAAGCCACCGGAGGCCTTCAGCGTCATGCTCAAGGACAGCGGCCAGGCTTTCGACCCCACCCTCCTGCGGACCTTCATCTCCAGTGTGGGCTTCTACCCCATCGGCAGCCTGGTC
>CAZIBA010000488.1:0-2834 GCA_964536795.1 uncultured Planctomycetota bacterium
GACCACTACCCGTCGCGCCGACGACAAACTCAAGGCCTGCTGCTCAGGAAGGCGCTAACTATGACTCACCCGTTTGCTCCCAAACTGACCCTTGAAGAACTCGAACCCCGCATCGCTCCGGCCAGCATGACCGGCGTTGACGCGGACGACTGGGTCGCCACCCCCGCCTATGCCGGGATAGACGTGGGTGGGTGGAGCGTACCCGTATTTGCCGACATCGATGGCGATGGCGACCTCGACCTCTTCGTCGGATCGGAGAACGGCAACATCAACTTCTACCGCAACGACGGCACGCCGGCGGAGGCGTCCTGGACTTCCGTGACCCCCACCTATGCCGGGATAGACGTGGGGGCCTACAGCGTACCCGTGTTTGCCGACATCGATGCCGACGGCGACCTGGACCTCTTCGTCGGCGAGCAGAATGGCAACATCAACTTCTATCGCAACGACGGCACGGCCGCAACGCCTTCCTGGACCTCGGTGACCAGCAGCTACGCCTCTATAGATGTGGGAGCTTGGAGCACCCCGACCTTTGCCGACATCGATGCCGACGGCGACCTGGACCTCTTCATCGGAGAGGAAGTTGACAACATCAACTTCTACCGCAACGACGGGACAGCGGCAGCGCCCTCGTGGACGTTCATGACCAGCAGCTACGCCGGCATACCGGTGACGTATAGCGCCCCGACCTTTGCCGACACCGATATCGACGGTGACCTCGACCTGTTCATCGGGGAGATTGACGGCACCATCACCGTCTACCGCAACGACGGCACGCCCGCACTGGCTTCGTGGACCTTCGTTACCGGCACCTGCGCCTCTATAGACGTGCACTGTTCGGCCATGCCGACCTTTGCCGACATCGATGCCGACGGCGACCTGGACCTCTTCGTCGGGGAGTACACCGGCCACATCAACTTCTACCAGCGAGGCGGTGACATCGCCGTCACCGACTCGGTGGCTCCCGCGGACGACCTGGCCATGGACTTCGGTGACGTCTGGAACACGGGGCCGGCCGCACCGACGGCCGCGGGTACCGTCACGCTGACCAACGTGACCTCGGGATACCTGACGGTGACCGGTCTCAGTCTTGCCGACGGCACTCAGTTCGCCATTGGAGACTTCCCGGCCACCCCCTTTGTGCTCTCGCCGGGGGCCAGCCAGGACGTCACCGTGACCTTTCAGCCCGCCCTTCTCGAGGCATACTCCGACACCCTGACCATCCTGAGCGACGACCCGAATGAGGGCACAGTTGAGGTCGCGCTGGCCGGCAGGGCGTACTTCGGTGAGACCTGGCAGAGCGGCAACGCCACCGTGACCGTGGTGGACCTGTGGGGCCACGTCGATTTCGCTCCGGAGGACGTCCGGGTGGCGTTCGGTGCCGGTGACGCTGTGTCGTCCATCGTGTTAGGGGGTAAGCGGAGTATGGACGGGGTCGGTGTCATCATTCACGGCGCCTCTCAGGTAGGCAACATCCGGGACGCCCGCGGCGGGACCCTTGGCGACCTGGCCTTCATCCTTTCCGATTCCCCCGTGCGGAACATCCGCCTGAACGGCGTCGTCGCCGGCTACGACGCCAACGGCCTGGGCCTGGGCGGCCTCCACCTCCCCGACGACCTGGACGGCGACGGCGACACCGACGACCTGACGGCCCTGTGGGTTGACGGGACGACAAGGACGGTCCGGGTGGGAGGTGCCGTGACCGGCGACATCTTTGTCGAAGGACCCGTCGGGAACCTGCGGACAATGGGTCCGGTTGCGGGCGACCTGACCGTGCTGGGGGATGCCCGCAATGTCCGCATCGGCGGCCACCTCGGCTACGAAGGAGGATCGGCGCTCATCCTGGGAGACGTGGGCACGCTGTCCCTCGCTTCCAGAACCAGCCGCTCCGACCTGCTCTCGGACCTGGACATCTTCGGCACCGTGCGATCCCTTACGGTGGGCGCGCGGAAGTTCGGCGGCAACGTGGACGGTGACGTGCACATCTGGGGTGACCACGCCGGGATGTTCCAGGTGGCCGGTTCTGTCGAGGGCGACGTGCAGGTGGACGGCGACCTGCGCGTGGGCCGCATCAGCGGCGACGTCTGGGGTACGGTGCAGGTTTTTGGGGACGTGAACCGGGTCTCTGTCAGTGGTCAGTTGGGCTCCAAAGGTACGACGTTTGCCGTCGATGGAGAGCTGAAGAGCCTGACGGTGGGCAGCCGAAGGGCACCGGCGGACATGCTGAGCGATCTGGACGTGACCGGAGCCCTTGGCCGGGCCAACATCCATGGTGACGTGCTTGGCCAGGTGACGGTGGGAGCCAACCTGAACACGCTCACTGCTGGCCGCATCTTCAGCGCCGTCACCGTTGCCGGCGACCTGAGGAACCTAACCACGGCCAGCACTCTGGTGCCTAGCGTGGACCCCGTGGACTTCGTCTTCCAGAACCTCGACCCCCTGGACGACGGCCAACTCATTGTAGGTGGCGTCATTGGCCGGGCCGGAAGCGTCTGAGGACACGTTGAGCGACTGATTCCGCCTGCTCGTCTGGAGTCACGTCCACCCAGTGGATGTCCCGGAGAGAGCGGAAATAGGTGAGCTGGCGTCGGGCGAACTGGCGGGTGTGACGCTTGCTGAGTTCCCGGGCTTCTTGCAGGTTGAGTTCACCAGCCAGGTGTCGGAGCACTTCCCGATAGCCCAGAGCCTGAGAAGCGGTCCGTGACAACCCCCCCTCGGCCAGCCGACGCACTTCCTCCACGAGGCCCGCCGCCCACATGCGGTCCACGCGCTCGTCAATCCGACGGTACAGGTCCTTCCGGCCCCGGCGAAGGCCCACCATCAGCTTCTCTCCT
>CAZIBA010000489.1:0-2831 GCA_964536795.1 uncultured Planctomycetota bacterium
CGTGGGCCGGGAGCGGAGGACGAATCCGCTGATATCAGGTTAATGTTTTATCGGACGTTGCCATTTCTCATTCAACCGCCCAACAACGCTTGCGTTATCAGCAAATGGAACTTATTATAGTATCCGGCACGGTGCCGATGCGTCCGGGCGTGTCTGCGCGGCGCTTTTGGTTTGGCACTCGGAACCCGGCACTGGACAGGGGGCGTTATGCGCTGGATGGCGGCACTCGGATTCCTGCTGACTCTGGTGGTGGCCGCGGCCGGACCGGAGCTGGTGGCCCTGGAGCGAGAGACCGGGACGGAACTCTGGCGCTGGAGCATCCCGGTCCAGGCGGGTGGCTACGGGATATTCGACGGGACCTCGCGGTCGTTCAAGGCGCTCCAAGTAACCGAGACGCTGGTCCTGGTGGGGCTGTACCGGAGCGTGTGGGCCCTGGACGTGGAGACGGGCCGGGAGCGCTGGCACTACGGCCTGGAGTACGACCTTCAGGACGTGAGCGTGGACAGTGAGTTCGTCTACGCAGTGACCACCTATTACCGGGGCTACCTGCGCACCTACGCCCTCAGCCCCCAGGACGGCCGACCCAGGCAGACAGCTGAGTACCGCGGTCTGGACGCGCGCAACCTGTTCGTCGTCCTGGACGGCCGACGACTCTGGGTGGTGGAGCAGGCACACCGACGCATCACCGCCTACGACATCGCCCAGGCCGCCCAGCTCTGGCAGGAACCCAACCCCAACCTCAACCAGCCCGAGTTCCTGGGACAGGACGACCGTCGACTCTTCCTCCGCGTGGAGATGCCCCGGGGAAAGGCCCCCAGGCTGCTGGCCGTGGACCGGATGGCCGGGGCCCAGGCCTTTATGGTGGAAGACGCAAGCTTCCAAAGCGCCCTCAAGCCACCGGGCCAGCAATCGACCTTCTCGGCCGGGGCAGTTCCGAGGCCCTACCTGGTGGTCCCGGGCGCCGACGTCGGGTTGGAGGCGGAGGCCGTGCTGCTGGTCCAGCAAGGGACCGACCTGACCGCCTGGCCCGCCTACCAACCCGAGCCGGCCCGCCGCTGGTCCCTCTTCGAGGAGAAGGAGCTCCTGAACAGCATCACTCGCCGCGGCCGTTACCTTTTCCTGGCCACCGTGCGCCCCTTCTCGGAGGAACTGGAGGGGGCGAAGGAGACACCCTCGGCGCTGGTTCAGCCCACGATGCGCCTGGTGGAGCTTCCCGAAGGGACGGTGTCGGCGACCGTGTCCCTTCCGGGAGTCAGCGTCGGCGTGCCGTCGCAGAGCCTGATACCTGTGGAGCACGGGCTGCTCCACCTGGGCCCGGCCGGGCTCAGCTTCCTGGCCCCGGTCAGCAGGGAAGAGGCGGCGGAGGAGTTGCACGCGCTGCGGGCGTCTTCGGACCTTGGACGCTCCGAGAGGGCCCTGCTTGAGACCCTTATCGCCGGGCTGGCGCCGGTGGAGTTGGTGGCCCGGCCGTGCCGGCCGGACTTCCAGGTGGAGGTGGACGGGACCCTGGAGGAGTGGTCGGCCGTACCAGCGGTCCGCTTCGGGCCAAAGGAGGAGGGCTGGAGCGAGCTCTTCCCCGAAATCGCCGAACCCCGACCCCCAGCCGCGGTTCCCCTGGCCGGCGGCATCCGGCTGGCCTGGGATGAGAGCTGGCTCTACCTGGCCGTCGAGGTGGACGACGAGCTTCACCGCCCCAACTGGGCCGAGGGAGCGAGCTGGCGCAGCGATGCCCTGATACTTCGGGTGCTCCCCACCGTGCACACGCTGGGCCTGAGGAAGTCGCTCTCGCTGACCGTCGCCGGTCCCATCGGGAGGCGCCGACTCGAGGAGCGGACCGGCGGCGCCCGGGCCAGCGTGCATCTGGGCATCGGCCGCCAGGAGGGGGTGACCACCTACGAGGTGGCGGTGGCCCGCTCCTCGCTGGTCTCAGGGGAACTCTGGCCGCCCCCGGCCGGCGAGTTCCGCATGATGCTGGCCCTGACCGACCGCGACGACTCCGGACTCCGGGAGATGCTGGTCTTTCCCCCCGGCCCCCACAGCGACCGGGAGTTGGACAGCCTGGCCACCGTCAGCTTCGCCCAGCCACCCGGCGAGGAGCCCTGAGCTCAGCGCCGCTCCGTGGGAAGCCGGGAGCGCCCACGGCCCAGCAGACCCGGGAGATCCTCGACCCCACCGCCCTCCAGCTCGACGTGGGCGCGGGAGATGAACCACTCACCGTCCTTCTTGATGCAGGCCAGCAGCCAGGTGTTCCGCACGGGACCGGGGAAGGGCGACCGGCTTCCCAGGAAGACCACGGTGAGGGCGTGGACCGTGCCCTGGGGCGGGTCAGCCTGCACCTCCTCACGCACCACCTGCACCCTGCGCACGTCGTAGGTGTCGAAGAGCCGCTGGAGGAGCTCGACCAACTCGCCCCGCGTGCCCAGCCAGTCCCAGGACTCCTCGTCGGCCAAGGCCACGCAGGCCTCGGCGTCGTGGGACTCCACGGCATTCTCCAGCCTGGAGACTAACCGATGAAGCTTCTCCTCGTCCGTCACCCAGAGCAGGTCCACCAGGAGGTAGACGACGAGGGCGACGACCACGATGCCGATGGCGGTAAGCTTCCCACGCGTCAGCGTCAAGCACCACCTCCGCGCTCAGACCGTGCGTCCCGGGCATTCACGTCCAGCAGGACTCCTCTCCCCCTGGCGGAGAGGCCGGGTGAGGGGGTCGCTCGCAGCGGGCTACACCCGCACCCCAACCCCCACCCAAAGGGCGTGGGGGCGTTGACGGGACCGGCGACCTGCCCAAGACGATACAGCGCACCCCCATCTGAGTTGCCACCGCGGCCCGGG
>CAZIBA010000490.1:0-2827 GCA_964536795.1 uncultured Planctomycetota bacterium
AAGACGACCACGCTGGCCACGATGATCGACTACATCAACACCAACGTGGACCGTCACATCATCACCATCGAGGACCCGATCGAGTACTACCACAACCACAAGAAGTCCCTGGTGAACCAGCGGGAACTGGGCATCGACGTGCCCAGCTTTGCTGAGGCCCTGCGCCGAAGCCTCCGTCAGGACCCCGACGTTATCCTGGTGGGTGAGATGCGTGACCTGGAGACCATGATGGCCGCCATCACCGCGGCCGAGACCGGTCACCTGGTCTTCGCTACCGTGCATACCACCGGAGCCCAGGGCACCATCAACCGTATCATCGACGCCTTCCCCACCGACACCCAGGAGCAGATCCGGGTGCAGCTTTCGGTGACCCTCATCGCCGTGATCAGTCAGGCCCTGCTGCCCCAGGCCTCGGGCAAGGGGATGGTGGCGGCCTTCGAATTCATGTACTGCACCCCGGCCGTCCAGAACCTCATCCGTGAGAACAAGGTGTACCGGATCGAGAGTTCCATCCAGACGGGGAAGAAGTTCGGCATGATCCTGCTCGACGACCATCTCTTCCAGCTCTACGAGCGCGACCTGATCACCGAGCAGGATGCTCTGTTCAAGGCCAGCAAGCCCAACGAACTGATGGAGAAGCTGAACCAGCTCAAGGCCCAGCGGGCGGCCGAGGAAGCAGCCGGCGGGTAAGCTGCGTCGGAGGGCCGACCGGCGAAGGGGTCTGCGAAGGGGAGGTGAGCACTGTGGCGCCGATGACCACACTACGAGGCGGGAAGCTCCTTGGTGAGATCCTCGTCCAGCAGGGGCTGATCGGCTCCGCTGACGTGGAGCGGGCCCTGGAGGTGCAGAAGGACCAGGGTGGGGCCCTGGGCAGCATCCTGGTGGAGGCGGGTCTGCTCACCCAGGAACAGTTGATGGAGGCCCTGGGTCAGCAGTTCGGTATGGAGGCGGTCGACCTGCCCAACCTGAACGTCAACAAGGAGGCGGTGGACCGGCTGGAGTACTCGGTGGCCTCGACCTACAAGGTGATGCCCGTGCGCTGGGACGGCACGGTCCTGACCGTGGCCATGGCCAATCCGTTGGACGTCTCCACACTGGATCAGTTGCGGATGCTGCTGGGCTGTGACGTCCGGGGGGCGGTCTCCAACGAGGAGGACATCGTCGAGGCCCACGAGAAGTACTACCGCAAGGAAGACGAGAGCATCGAGCAACTCATGCAGCAGTTCGGTCGGGCCGAAGGCAGGGTCCGGGAGGAGTCCACCGAGACCATCGACCTGGAGAGCGTGGAGGAGATGGCCGAATCGGCCCCGGTCCGCAAGCTGGTCAACCTCATCCTGCTCACCGCCGTGAGGGAGCGGGCCAGCGACATCCACTTCGAGCCCTACGAGGACGATTACCGCGTCCGTCAGCGGATCGACGGCGTGCTCTACGAGATGGTCCCGCCGCCCAAGCGCCTGGCCAACGCCGTGGCCAGCCGACTCAAGGTTATGGCCGACCTGGATATCGCCGAGCGTCGACTCCCTCAGGACGGTCGTATCATGCTCAACATCGAGGGTCGGCCGGTGGACCTGCGCGTGTCGGTGCTTCCCACCATGTTTGGCGAGAGCGTGGTGCTCCGTGTGCTGGACCGGTCGGTGGTGTCACTGGACCTGGACCAGATCGGCATGCGGGTCGAGGAGCTGGAGCTCTTCCGCACCCAGATCGCCAAGCCCAACGGCATCCTCCTGGTCACCGGGCCCACCGGTTGTGGCAAGACCACCACCCTGTACGCGGCCCTGCGGGAAATGAACGAAGTGGATGTCAAGATCCTCACCGCCGAGAACCCCATCGAGTACGACCTGGAGGGCGTCATCCAGGTACAGACCAACGACGCCATCGGCGTCACCTTCGACCGCCTGCTGCGTCACTACCTGCGACAGGACCCGGACAAGATCCTGGTGGGGGAGATCCGGGACAAGGAGACCGGCGACATGGCCATCCAGGCCTCGCTCACCGGTCACATCGTGCTCTCCACCCTGCACACCATGGACGCCCCCTCGGCCGTCACCCGTGTGTTGGACCTGGGGCTGGAGCCCTACCTGGTCACCGCCACCTTGGAGTGCATCGTGGCCCAGCGGCTGGTCCGCAGGATCTGCGACAAGTGCAAGGAGGAATACGAGCCCTCCGATGAGGCCCTCTGGCAGCTCGGTCTCACCCGGGACCAGGTGGCCGCACGCACCTTCTACTACGGCAAGGGCTGTGACCAGTGCATGAACACCGGCTACTACGGCCGGACCGGTATCTTCGAGCTGATGGTGATGGACGATCGTCTGCGGGAGATGATCATGGAGCGCACCTCGACGACGGCCCTGAGGCGGGCGGCCGTCGAACGGGGGATGCGCACCCTCCGTCAGGGCGGCCTGCTGCACATCTACGACGGTCTCACCACCATCGAGGAAGTGACCCGAGCCACTATTGACGAGGAGATATAATGTAGCGGAGGGAAGGGTGACCCGGGGCTGGTCGCCGAGCTCCGCTGGATCAGTAGAGGGAGAGAAGGATGCCCATCTTTCAGTACCAGGCCCTCAATCAGTCGGGACAGGAAGTCAACGGCGAGGTCGAAGCCGGCAACAGTACTGAGGCCATCAACAAAATACGGGAGCTCCAGTACTACCCCACCAGCGTGAAGGAGAAGGGGGGACGCCGACGGAGGGGGGCGGCCGCACCGGTGGCCGGGGTGGCCGTCCGCAAGAAGAGCCTCACCATCGGTGGGGTGAAGACCAAGCACCTCACCCAGTTCACCCGTCAGCTCTCCACCCTGGTGGACGCCGGACTGCCCATCGTCCGC
>CAZIBA010000491.1:0-2823 GCA_964536795.1 uncultured Planctomycetota bacterium
CACAGCTCCTCAACGACGGCTCCGAGATAAAGATGCTCACCATCGACCCCGAGCAGACGGCCCAGAACATCCGGATGAGTGGCAGACCGGGGGCACTGACGTTGGAGCTTCCCGTCCGGAAGCCGCCCGTTGCCGTCCCCGTCGTCGAGCTCTTCCTGAAGGGGTAGCTGCGGGGTCCCAGCGGAAAGCGCCACCGTGACCGCCTCACCAAGCTTCGCTTGTCTCAAGTGTACGCTCCGCCTGCCCGAGAGAGCCTTCTGCGCGGGCGGCCCGACAGGCAAGCTGAGAGTGGCGGTGCCACCAAGGGGCGCTACGGCAGACAGGTAGGGATTCGCAAGATGGACGCTGATACGTACTACGACAAGGTCTACGGCTGCTGGCTGGGCAAGAGCATCGGAGGGACGATAGGCGGCCCTCTGGAGGGCAGGAAGGAGTTCCTGGACGTGCCTTTGGAGTTCCCCTCAAGCAGCATAGCCAACGACGACCTGGACCTCCAGCTCGTCTGGCTGAACCTCCTGCGGGAAGAGGGCCTGCACATCTCACCCGAAGACCTTGCGCGGGCCTGGTTGGAGCACGTCACCTACCCCTTCGACGAGTACGGCGTAGCCATCGCCAACCTGAAGATGGGGCTGGGCCCGCCCCTGACCGGTGCCTACAACAACTTCTTCAGGGACTGCATGGGTGCACCCATCCGTAGCGAGCTCTGGGCCGCCCTCTTTCCGGGGCGACCGGCGGTGGCCGGCCACTACGCCTACCTGGACGCTCAGGTGGACCACTGGGACGAAGGCGTGTACGGGGAGGTCTTCTTCGCCTGCCTGGAGAGTCTGGCTTTCGTCGGGTCTGACGTCGAGGGCCTGATTGCGGGCGCTCTGGAGTTCCTGCCGACGACCTCGGAGGTGAGAGGTGCCGTCGAGCTGGTCGTCGAACTGGTCAAGCGGGGGAGGGGTCTCCGCGAAGCCCGCGATGCGGTCCTGGAGCGCTACGGGCGCCCCAACTTCACCCACTGTGTTCAGAACATCGCCTTCACCGTCCTGGGATTGCTCCACGGCGAAGGGGATTTCCTCAGAACCATCGTCCGTGCAGCCCAGTGTGGCTACGACGTGGACTGCACGGCCGCTACGGCCGGGGCCATCGCCGGGATTCTCCTGGGTCGCGAGAAGATACTCCGCGAGGCGCTGGTCAAGGTGGATGACACCATCGTGGCTGGCTGGGGCATTGAGGGGTGTGACCCGCCCCGGAGCGTTGGCGAGCTTAGTGAAGAGACGGTCAAGCTCGGTCGGGCAGCCCTGGCCGAACCTGACCTGCCTGCCATCGGTAAGCCCTTTGAGCTTCCGGCCCTTCCCGCCTTCGAGCCGCCCTGCCGATTCCCCGTACTGGTCTCACCGTCGGTCCCCTTGGGCCGGGCCGACGAGATGGCCGCTCGCTACGCCCTGGGTATGGACGAGCAGTGTAAGGAAGTGCTCTTCGACACCTACTACTTCGACCTCGCCCCGCATCTGACCGGCAAGCCACCTGAGGTCGTCTTTCTCAGCACCCACTTCAAACCGAAGCAGCCCGGTACGCTGAAGCTCTTTCCCGCTTCCACCGACGGAGTCAAGCTCTGGCTGGATGGGGAGCTGGTCCTTTCCTACAGTGACAGGAAGCCCTTTCTGCCTGCCCCCCACAGACCGGGAAGCCCCCTGGCCGTGGTGGAGGTGGGGGCTGGCCCGTACCGGTCTCGTCTGGCCCCTGGGGCCGTCCGTGGACAGGCTCCTCTCGGGCAACCACTGCGGACACCCGAGACCCGTATGGGTTGGCACCGGGTCCTGCTGCAGGTCGTTGCCCGGTCAGCGTCGCCCGACTTCGCCTGGATCGTAGCCGACGAGAGCAACCACCACGTCGTCGACCTCGAATACGCAGCCAGACGGAGATAGAAGGCACCACCTTCGACCGGGTGCCCTGTAGGGACAGACCTTTGGTTCGACCCTTCGACAGGCTCAGGACAGGCAAGCTCACCACAGGCAGGTCTGTCCGCCGGACTGTGCCCTGCTGCAGGTCGGCCAGGGGCCGGGGCTACGAAAGGCTGAACGTGGTCGTCGTTTCGGAGACCTCTTCTCTGGTCACGCCTCACTTAGGAGGGCTGAGGCGTTGTGCGAGCGGACGGCATCCACCACCTCAGGGGGGACGTCGGCCGGGTCCACATCCAGCTTGGCGGCCACGGCCTCGAAGTACATCAGGGGGCTGTGACTGCCGAACACCACCCGTTCCGGCCCCATGGCCTCCAAGGCGCCGCTCAGCGCCCGCCCCGATTCCACCAGCGACAGCTCAACCCACACGTTGGCCGCCTCGCTCAGACGGACCAACTCGCCACTGTATGCACCACAGGCCAGGAATCGTGCCTCAGGGTGCTCCACAGCCAGCGTCGCCAAGCTCTCGGGCGGGAGCGGGGGCACCTCCATGAGCGCGTGGTGACTTCGTTCGTCCATCATGCGCATCTGTACGCAGACGGGCACCCCCGCCTCAGCAGCCAGTCCAACCAGCTCGGCCACGCGCGGGTCGGCCAGCCCATACTGGTGGTAGCCCGGCACCAGCTTGAAGGCCCCGCAGCCCCAGCGGTCCAGACAGCTCTCAGAGTCGGCCTGCCAGGTGGCCAGCGTGACGTCGACGATGGCGACGGGCACGAAGAAGTCATCCCCCTGGATGGTGGTGAAGAGGGGTTCGTTGGCCTCCATAGGGTCGGGGCAGAGGATGGCTTCGCAGGCCGCCACCCAGGCCTGGCTGACTCCCTTGGCATCAAGGTGGACCTTGAGTGCCTCTGCCGTACGGTGCGGGAGCGAGCGGAAG
>CAZIBA010000492.1:0-289 GCA_964536795.1 uncultured Planctomycetota bacterium
TCGTCGGTATCGGTGAGACCCACGGGCACCTCACCCCGGGCCACCACGTCGCGGACCACCGAGTTCCCCTCCACCAGCCGGACCCCGTTGGCCTTGAGTTTGAGGAGGAAGGCCTCCGCCTCCTCCTCGCCCAGGGCCTCGTAGAGCGCGGCCATGTGACTGGCCGTGGTGCCGAAGAGGGGGTTGGCCATGGCCACCTTGCCCCGCCAGCGCTCCTCGGTGAGCTCGGAGAGGGTCCGGGGCGCCTCCGCGGCCGAAAGAAGCTCGGTGTTGTAGACGATGACCCGGG
>CAZIBA010000492.1:299-2820 GCA_964536795.1 uncultured Planctomycetota bacterium
CCCGCAGGCTGAAGGCCACCCACCGTCCTTCCGGGTCCACCCAGCGAGGGGGGACGTCCTCGGGGACCAGGTCGGAGAGGTCGCCGGCCAGGCCTTCCCCGACCAGTTGGAGGGTTCGGCTGATGTCGTTGTTCCAGAAGACGTCGGCCCGGGGGCGTCGGCGTTCGGCCAGGAGCTTGCGGTAGAGACCGGTGGTCTTCCCGGCCTCGGTGTCGAAGACGGGAAGGACGCGCGCGCCGGTCTGCTCCCGGAAGAGGTCGAAGACCTGCGTGGCGTAGACCTGGTCAAGGGAGGTGTAGACGACGACGGGGCTGGGGTCGGCTGCCCCCGCCCCCTCTGGAGGTCCCGGCTTCCCGCAGGCGGTCAGCAGGACGGTCAGACCCAAGGTCACGACAGCAGCCACGCGCAGGGGACTTGGCATACCGTCCTCCGTCCCGGGGGAGATGGTGTCGAGTCTATTCCGTCTTCATCTCGTCGAAGTAGTCGCGCACGTAGTTCTTGTAAGCCCGGGGTACCTGCTGTCGCTCCAGGGCCTGGGCGGCCTCGGCCCGGGCACCTTCCACGGCCTCGACGTACTCGACCTTGGCCTCACCCTTGATCTGAAAGTTGTCGTCGAAGTAGCCTCCCACCACCCGCCCGGGACGGACCTTGCCTTTGAGCTTGCTGGCGTCGAAGGAAACGTCGTGAGGAGCCACCGGGGCCTTGCCCCCGGCGCCGATGCCCGGGCCCCCCATGCCCTTGCCCTGGCCGCGACGGTAGCCGGGGGAGTACACGCCGGTGCCGTCCCAGGTGGCCAGCCGGTTGCCCAGCCCGCACTGACCGCCCTGGCAGAGACCCGCGCACTGGGACAGTATGTCCAGCTCCGCCTCCAGGTCGGCCAGCTCGTCCAGCGACAACTCGCAGGCTTTGAGCGCCTCGGCCAGGCCCGCCAGGTCCTCCGCTGACAGTGTGTCGCACAGCTTCCCCAGCCCGTCGCAGAGGCTCTTGGAGCCCTGCAACGAAGCCGACAGCGTCTTGAGCTCGCCCTGCAGCTTCTTCATCTCCTGCTCGGAGAGTTTGCCCTCCTCCGCCTTCTTCATCAGCTCCTCAAGCTCGGCCGCAGCTGCGGCGAAGTCCTTCTGCCCCAGGGCGTCGGCCAGCTTTTTGGTCATATCCAACCCGGCCTTCTGGGCCACACCCTGAGGCACCAACGTGGGCCGGGCCAGCCCGGCCTGCGACTGTTTCAGCTCCTCGACCAACTCGGTGAGCTTGGCCATGGCCTGGGGACGGGTCAGCTCGCCCTTCTCCATCTCGGTGACCACCGCGTCCATCTTCTCCAGGTGGAACTCGGCCTGCTTGGGGCCCTCACGGGCGATCTGCCGCTTCAGTGTGACCAGTTCCCGGCGGATCTTCCGCGCTTCCTTGCGCACCGCCTCCCGTTCCTGCTCCACCTCCTGTTGCTCGGCCTGACGACCGAGGACGTCCCACTGGGGGAACAAGGTCAGAAGCCCCAGGGCCAGCCCGGCCAGCAGCAGGGCCACGAGGTACTCCCGGTGCAGGTGGAAGGGAAAGGCCTCGGCCACGGGCACGCGACGGGCATAGGCCCGGGCGTCCTCCACCACGGCCTGGGCCATCGGGTCCTCCGACCAGGCCACGTCCAGGGCCGAGGAGAGCCGCTCGGCCAGGCGCAGCCGATCGTCGACCTCGACGGCTGCGAAGAGCCGACTGGGCCAGGCCCGCACACCGAAAACGATGACGAAAAGGGCCGCTAAGCCCGTCGCACCGACGACCGCGTAGAGGACGGGGTCACCGATGAAGAACAGCTTGTGGCCCAGGACGGCAAGACAGGCAAAGGCAGCCAGACCAAGGAGGGCCTGGGCCAGCAGTCGGCTCAGCCGGTCCAGACCCACCCGCCGGACCGCCTGCTTGACGACACGCCTGATCTCTTTCATCGCAGACCTCACTCGTGAAAATGCGTCTCACCCGCCTATGGGTTTGACGACGGGGCGGGCTGCCCGGTTCCCACCCTTACGTCTCGCCCCTGAGTTAGTACGACGAAGGACGGCGCGTGTTCACCCAATTCTACGGTCCTCACCCCGTCACCACAACCATAAGAACACAAGGCCACCGAGCGCCTTCGCCTCCAAGATGAGCAGACCCTCTTCTTCCCCGGCCCCACGGAGCCGGAGCAGGGAGTCCAGAACTGGGCGGCGCGTGTTCCACCGGGCGAACTTCCCCCTCACGTTCGCAGCAGACGCTCCCCGTCTCCCGTGGGCATTATACCGCCACCAGGACCCATTTCAAGGCAACTTTCCCCTCTCCCCGCCTCCGCCCGACGCGTACGGGCCTGTCCAGCTGCTTGGGCATGACGGTGTTGGCGGACAGGAATGTCCGCCCTCCCGAACAAGGGAGGCCGGGCATTCTTGCCCGGTAGGAGTGGGACGGACACCCGACACTCATCGGGAAGCGGGGCGTTTCCTGCAGACCCGTACGGGCCTGTCCAGCTGCTTGGGCATGACGGTGTTGGCGGACAGGAATGTCC
>CAZIBA010000493.1:0-2816 GCA_964536795.1 uncultured Planctomycetota bacterium
CGACCTCTCCGTGCGCTACCTGAGTGCCCCCCAGCTTCGCCGGGCCCAGCTTGAGGCCGACGTCCGCTGGGCCAAAGCGGTCGCAGGGGAGCGCGCTGAGCAGTCCGCCGACCTGCAGGAGGCCCTGAGCCACGCCAAGGAGCTGGTCCCTGAAGGGGTGGGGTTCGTCACGGTCGAATCCGTTCCCCCTTGGCAGACGGAGAAGGAAGCAGCCGAGTGAACTCGTCCCTTCGCACACTGGCGGTTGTGCTCCTGGCTGGGGCGCTCCTCTGGGCCGACGAGGCCGCTGGACCGGCGGAAGAGCATCGAGCCGGGCAGGTGCCCCCTCCCGTGGAGCTCACGCCCTACCAGCAACTGCTGCTTGGGCGTGAGCCCCTGCTCCTCAGGTTCCGACTGCTCAAGGCCCGCCGCTACGCCTTCGACGTGGCCTCCGATCCGAAGAAGGGCGAGCAGCTCGAAGCGGACATCAGGTCCGCTTTCCAGGACGTGGTCGCTCTCTACGACCGCTACCTGAAGCAGAACCCCCGCGACGCCCGCGCACACTACGACCTGGGCGAGCTCTTCTACAGCGGCGTACAGGACGAGAAGCAGGCTCGAAAGCTCTGGCTCCGGGCCATCGAGCTCGACCCGGGCTTCCACCAGGCCTACAACTCCGTGGCCGTCCACTTCGCCGACTCCGGCCAACACGACAAGGCCCTCCGCTACGTCCGAAAAGCCCTCGAGCTTGCACCCGAAGAGGCCGTCTACCACTTCAACGCGGCCACCTTCTATTTCAACTTCCGCCTGACCGCCAGGCAGCTCTTCCGGTGGGACCTGCCCCGGGTCTGGCAGGAGGCGATGGCCGAGTACCGCCGGGCCATTGAGCTGGACCCCACCAACTACGAGATGGCCAGGGACTACGCCCTGTCCTTCTACTCCGCCAGCTTCTTCGGGGTGGAGCCCCGGTACGACCTGGCCCGTTCGGTCTGGGAGCAGGCCCTGTCCCTTGCCCCCGACCGTGGCCAACGGGTGATGGTGCTCACCCATCTGGCCCGGGTTTCGCTCCTGGCCGGGGACCGCGAGCAGGCCCGGGACTACGTGGAGCAGGCCCTGGCTATGAAACCGAACGACGCCCCGGCCCGCATCCTCAAGAGAAAGCTCGATGAAGGTGGGTCGATCGACCTACCTGCGGGGGGAGGGGGCTCGCACCGAAGGGCCGGGGGCCGGGCTCTGCCTCCGTGACGGTAAGGTCTGCTGGAGAGGTGCCGACGGTGCCTAAAGAGCAGACGCTCCGGAAGGTCGAGCAGGAGATGGAGACGGGGCAACTGGGCCGGGCCCGCGACCGCCTCCACGGCCTCCTGGCCACCTACCCGGAGGACCTTGAACTAAGGGCCAAACTGGCGGAAGTCTACTGGCTGCTTCAGGACCGGGCCATGGCCGGGCGCTACTGGTACCTCCAGCAGCCGACCGACCAACGGATGCGCCTGGCCCGGGAGGCCTTTGAGCAATACTGCGGCCGTGACCCGTTGCGGATGCTTCTCTGCCTGAAGTTCCGTGGCGAGCTTGAGGGCGTTCCCGAGGGGTATGGCAGGGATACGCTCAAGCGCCTTCAGAAGGCCTCTCTGCGCCGACACGGTCACACCATCGCCTTCGGCAGACGCGGGCGGGAACGGTATCGCTCTTCTGTTGGCAGCAAGGCCAGGGGGTGCGGGTGCGGTATCCTGGTCCTGGTTGCGCTCATCGCACTGGTGGCCGGCCTCGTCCTGCTGGGCGTGGGATTCTTCAGACTGCTGGCGTACCTTTCCGGCTTCGTGTTCTGAGCTGTGCGCTGTCAGTCTGACGGGTCTGGCAGGGAGGCTTCCGCCTTGACGTGAGGTCTGAAAGGG
The DNA here is from genome assembly GCA_964536795.1 of uncultured Planctomycetota bacterium. Classification (GTDB taxonomy): domain Bacteria; phylum Planctomycetota; class DG-23; order CBDVDV01; family CBDVDV01; genus CAZIBA01. Next base: position 1,866 of record CAZIBA010000493.1, read on the forward strand.
GCTTGCGGGGGGCGGTGGTGGGCGGTATAGTAGAGTGGGAGGTCGGCCGCGAAGCTAGGGTAGCTCAATGGCAGAGCTCCCGCCTTGTAAGCGGGTGGTTGCGAGTTCGACTCTCGCCCCTAGCTCCAGGTGACGGTCCGGGCGGCCGGAGGGGTTGATAAGGGGCTGTCCCGCTGCTGTTCGGTGGTGCAGCGTTGCGAGGGTGGGGAGATACCCAAGTGGTCAAAGGGAGCAGACTGTAAATCTGTTGGCGACGCCTTCGGGGGTTCGAATCCCTCTCTCCCCACCAGTGAGTGTCTGTCGATGGAGTGTCTCTGGACACTGTGGTGGTGTGCTGCGGGCGGGCGTAGCTCAACGGTAGAGCCCTGGCCTTCCAAGCCAGTCGTGAGGGTTCGATTCCCTTCGCCCGCTCCACGGCTTTCTTGAGGGTCTTTCCGGAATTCTTGCTGACTCATCCCCAGTTTCCGTAAGGCCTTGGTGCTTCGGGGGTTATGTCTGACCGCCTGCTGCCCCGTACGGGCGACACGGCCCGTACGGGCTTTCGGACCCGTACGGGTCCCTACATTCGTCTCTGACGTAAGCTGTGTAGGGACAGAGCCTTAGGTCTGTCCGCGGCGGTGTGTGTTAGGGTTAGGTCCTGAAGACCGCCCTCTGCCCCATCCCAGACTCACCCAGAACTGGGGATGACTCAAGAATTTTGCTCTTGACGAACGCAGCTGAGCGGGTATAGTAAAGCGTTTCGACCAGGGGGAATCCCTTGTCTTCTGATCACCCGCGGCAGTCGGAGGCTGCTGTAGCTCAGTGGTAGAGCGCTTCCTTGGTAAGGAAGAGGTCATGGGTTCGACCCCCATCAGCAGCTCCATCCTGACCTGGCGTCACTGACAGAAGCGGTGCAAAGAGGAGCCCAGTAATGGCGAAGGAGAAGTTTGAGCGGACCAAGCCGCACATGAA
>CAZIBA010000494.1:0-2080 GCA_964536795.1 uncultured Planctomycetota bacterium
CTGCGTGTTGCTGTCTCTTCGGAAGTACGTCACAACGACCTTCTTCTCCGGCTTAGCGGTCTCGACGGGCTTGGCCTCGGCAACCTTGCCGTTCGCCGTGGAGATCGAGGAGTTCTCCGACACCACGGCCTTGGTTTCGACCTGCTCACCGGCAAGCTCAAGATGACCCACAACCCGCTCACCGGTGAGGAGGCGCTGTGGACCTTCAGCCGAAACTATGGCTGCAACTACAGCATCGCCAGCAAGCACCTCATCACCTTCCGCTCGGCCGCAGCCGGCTACTTCGACCTGGAACACGATGGCGGCACGGGGAACTTCGGCGGCTTCAAGTCGGGCTGTACCTCCAACCTCATCGCTGCGGGCGGCGTGCTCAACGCCCCCGACTACACCCGCACCTGCACCTGCAGCTACCAGAACCAGTGCTCGCTGGCCCTGGTCCACATGCCCGAGGTGGAGTTGTGGCAGGAGACGCCCGCTCGCGAGCTCCACTCGCCCATCACCCGCGTGGGCATCAACCTGGGTGCGCCCGGCGACCGCAAGGCCGACAGCGGCACCCTCTGGCTCGACCAGCCCATCGTGGGGGGCAAATCACCCGAGGTGAAGGTGGAGGTGACCGGTGAGCCCACCTACTTCCGTCGCCACTCCTCACGGGTCTCGGGTGATGGGCTGCGCTGGGTGGCCGCGTCGGGCTGTACGGGTCTTGAGTCCCTTACCCTGACGCTCCTCTACTTCGAGGAGGGGGAAACCCCTTCGGAAGACCCGTGCTCCTACACCGTGCGCCTGGTTTTTGCGGAACCCGAAGCGATAGAAGCGGGCCGACGGGTCTTCGACGTGGCCATCCAGGAGAAGACCGTCCTGGAGGGCCTCGACGTGGTCGAACGGGCAGGCGCACCCCTGACCGCGCACGTTGAGGAGTTCAAGGGCGTGACCGCAAAGGATACCCTCACCGTCTCCTTCACACCCGAGCCCGGCTCCCTCCCGGCCGTGCTCTCCGGCGTCGAGGTCGTGGCCGAAGACGAGTAGCACCCCCTCATCCGAGTCGCACGACCTGCGGGCGAGAACGCTGCTCCCGCACCGGCAGGGCGATGGACGACGGCACGCCCCCGTGTCCTCCAACAGCTCAGCGGGCCCGGGACGCTTCCCGCCCTTCGACGTGGCTCAGGGCGGCCTGAGCAATTGACCCGCCGGCCGGCGGGTCGAAGGCCACTTGGCCAGGGCGCGGGCCGCCTGGTCAATGGCCTTGCTGTGGGTTGAGCGGTGGGTCTCCACCGTCGCTTCCCAGGAGGTCTGGAGGAAGCCCAGAAGGCGTTTGGGGGCGATGTGCTTCGTGCAGAAGCGCACGGTCCGCTCGAAGTTCACGTCGCACCGCCAATTGCTGCCCGTCGGCACCTGGTCATACCTGTGCTTCTCCAGCTCCAGGTAGGCCCGCACGCGGAAGTCCTTCAGGCTGAAGCTGGCCCCGTAGTACCAGTTGCTCTGAAGCACGCTACTGGGCATCTTCCTGGCGAATTCCTCTGCGTGCTGCCAGACGTAATCAGACCACACCCAGGCCCGCGAGCCTGTTTTCTCCACCTGCTCGACGAACAGGAGAAGGTCGTGCCACCAGAGGTCGTGCTGACGGATGACGACGTACTCGTACTGGCGCTGGTGCTGGGCCGTCTCCTCGTCCATCCCCAGGTGAAAGAACCGGGGCGTATCGAAGAGGTCAACTACTTCAGCAATGATGTCCTTGCAGACTCCATAGTAGGTGTCGGTGCTCACCATACGGGCGTAGGGGCCCAGCCAGGCGTCGTGACATGCCGAGAAGTTGAGCTTGGGGATTGGCTCCAGGCCAAGCTTCCGAAGCTTCTCCAACTCGCGTCTCAGGCGCCCAATGGTCCAGCTTCCGCGCACTGCCAACTCAGGATGGCTTGCGTACCTGACGCCCTCACCCAGGTCGATGAGCAGCATGTTGAGACCGGCTTCGGCCATCTGCACGACCAGATCGTCCCACACCTTCGCATCGAACCGCAAGTAGGGCCGGGCCACCTTGTCCGCATGGCGCGGGTCGGGCAGCTCGCGGTCGTACCACATGTTCATC
>CAZIBA010000494.1:2090-2805 GCA_964536795.1 uncultured Planctomycetota bacterium
ATCCCCAGGTGCAGGAGCATCGCCTTGATGGGTTGTGGCTTGGTCGGTGTCTTCTTGACCATCGTGGTTCCCTCTCGTTGGTCCCGTTCGGTTCGCCGTCCGTCGCAACTGCGGAAGATGGTACCGGCGCCGACGACCCGCTTCAACAGGTCGCCGGCACCCCCGGCGCCCTCCCTCCGTACGCGAAGAAGAAAGCCTTTGACCGAAGGCCGGCCCTGGCTATAATCGAGGGCATGCTTGTCCCGCTGCCCTTTCCTCAGGCCACAAACACGGCAGGACCCGATGTCCGGTGAAGCTACGTCCCCGGCGGCACGTCCCGTTCATATGCACGGTGGTCGTGTCCGGTGGGTTGCCCTGATCCTTGCGGTGCTGGTGGTGGTCGCCCTTGTGGGGGTGGTGGGCGCCCACCTGGCCGAAGCCCGCCGACGCGCCGCCTGGGAGCGCCTCTTTGAGGGACCGGCTCAGCAGGTTCCCCGCCAGGAGCCCACCTACGTCTCTCGGCTTGCCTACAACATGAAGGCCTTCACCGGCGTGGACGCCCAGACCAGCGCCTCGGTGGCCGTCCGCCTGGCCCTACCCAGCCCTTACCGTGACCGCCAGCCCTACGACGCCCTCACCGTCACCTACCCGCCCGAGGGGGCCGTCTTCCCGGCCAACCTCTGCCAGCCCCGGGTGGACTGGGAGGATCCCACCAACGACCTCTGGCAGGTGTCGG
>CAZIBA010000495.1:0-2801 GCA_964536795.1 uncultured Planctomycetota bacterium
TCCGGGGTCAGCTTCGCTGCGAAGCCGTCGTGGGGAGGGCCGGCGTACCTGGGCCGGAAGCACCCCGGGGTCGTGGGGCGGTCGGGCGAGCGGGTAGCGCTGCTGATGACGACGTTGCCCGCCCCGTCCAGCCCCATACCGTAGACGTTCCGCTCCTGCCTGGAGCCACCGAAGTAGGTGACGGCCAATGCCCGGCGTCCGTCGGCGCTCAGGTGAACGAGGAAACAATCGCCACCGTAGACGCCCGGATGGCCGGTTCCCGCCGGTTCGCCTCCATAGGTCGGCTGCACCACGTCCGGGGTGACGGGAAGGTCAGGAGAGCTGGTCTGCCCACCCACCAGGACCGAGCCGTCGTCGTAGGGGATGACCTCGCGCAACTGCTCAGCCCCGCTCCCACCGACGTAGGTTGCGTAGGCCACTTCGTAGCGGGCCTCCGTCGGCCCGCCCCCTTGCGCCTGCAAGCCCGACACACACCACACCAACACACAGAGACAGACGCGTAGACGACGGCAACAGGCTGGTAGGACCACCGCTCATCCTCCTCCGTCGCCGAGCTTGTACACTCGAGACGGGTTGTCGTGGAACCAGAGCTTGGCTACGTGGAGCGCGTAGTCCCGGTCGAAGTCGCCGGCCTCGACCCGGTCGGCCAGGGCCGAGGCCACCACCTCCCGAGCCAGCACGAGGTGCCCGTAGACCTTCTGCACGGCCGCGCGGTAGTCGCCCCCGAAGGCGATGACCTTGTTCAGCGGCACCAGGTCGATGATCTCGTCGAGCATGCGCTTGGTCTGGAGCTGTGAGATGACGGGACACCAGGTCAGGTTCAGGGTGACGTTGGCCAGGTTTTTCCCGATGAGAGCGGCGTCACGGACCATGGGCATCCCCAGGTGAAACATATCGAAGCGCACGTCCGGTCGGCGCGGGGCAAAGGAGAACATCAGCTTGGGATCGAGGGTGCGGAAGTCTCCCCAGTAGCCCGTGTGCACCGCCACCGGGACGTCGGCCTGGGCGGCCACGTCGAGGCACTTGTCAAAGAGATAGGCGCCAAGGGCAGGAAGGACGTCGGCCCCCTCCGGGGCCTGGAGCGCCCGCTGGAACTCCCGCTCGGCCGCTTCCTCATCGGGCGGCCCGTAGTCGGCAACCGACATCTTGAAGCCGACGGCGCCGGCCTCCAGGTCAGCCCGGAGCAGCGCCCCGACGGCGTGGCCGGCGTCCCCGAGTGTGCGCACGTCCATCTCCGCGCGTTCCGAGAGAAACGCGATGAACTGGCCCTTTGGCGCTTTGGGCGCGAGCAGACGGGTGATGCCGACCAGGCCGGGGTCGTCGGGGAAGCTCGCCTGGTCGGCGCAGGTGATGGAGTAGCGGATGTTACAGCGCTCCTGAAGCACCCGTCGGTAGAGGCCGGGGGTGTTGTCGGCCTTGACCCGCTCGGCGAACTCGCCGATGGTCTCGTCGCTGATGTCATCGATGCCGAAGAGGTCGCGGGCCGTGATGCGCAGAGCCTTGGCGTAGGTGGTATGCTTCACGTATTCCCAGCAGGGACGGATCTGAGGCCACCACTCCTTCAGGGGACGGTCGCCGCCCTCCCGCATCGTGGCCTTGAACTCCGGGGACATACCGGCCGACTCCAGGTCGTGCCAGATGTAGCCGCCAGCGAACATGTTGGGGCCCGAGTAGCCGAACGAGAGATAGTCGGCCTCAGCGGGCAGATGCTCGTGGGCGTCGATGATGGTGAGTTCGGCAATCTCCCCATAGAGTCGGTGGGCAAGCGGTGACAGTTTCATCAGCTCAGTTACCTCCTCACTTGGCCCGGTCCAGGCACGCCGCGTACGCGCTCTGGGCAGTGTAGCCGGGCACGAAGACCGTGACGATGACCATCGGCTCCCCCCCGGTGTTCCTCACCTCGTGCTTCTCACCGGCCAGGACCCACAGCGCCGCTTCGGGACCGATCTCCACCTCCTCGCCCTCGCACTTGCCGACGCCCACGCCCGAGACGACGTAGATGAGTTCGGGGCGGTCGTGGTCGTGGTAGTCGGTGTGGCCGCCGGCGGGAATGGTCACGTGACTGAACATTATCTCGGGCACGTCCTCCTTGTCCGGAGCCAGCAGTATCCTGATGGTCCGCCTGTAGGGGTCGGGGATGGTGACACCCTCTTCTTCACGAGCACGTACCAACTTCATCGCTTCCCTCCCTTCTTCCTCGGACTGTGCCACCGCTGGTCTTGCCTGTCCCGAGCTCGTCGAGGGGCCCCACCGTGCTTGGTGTGCCACGGCCCGTACGGGCCGTGCGATGTCGCCAACAGTTACAGTCCCAGCTTTGTGCCACGGCCGGTCTTGCCGGCCGTGCGATGTCGCCAACAGTTACAGTCCCAGCTTTGTGCCACGGCCGGTCTTGCCGGCCGTGCCGCTCTGCCAGAAGTTACAGTCCAAGCAAGCGTCTCGCATTCTCCACGCTTTGGCGGACAGCTTCGCGTTCCTGGGCGAGGGTTTCCGGTTCCGTCTCAGCCTGGTCGAGGAAAAGTTCCACGTGGAACGTTTCGGCCGGGCTCCTGGCCTTGAGGATGTCCACCACCTCCTTGGCCGGAAGCCAACCGTCCCCGAAGGCCACGCCGATGATGCGGTAGCCGGCCGGGTCGCACCCCAGGTCGCGGGTGATACGGTAGTCCTTCAGGTGGACGTTGATGGCCCACGGGGCCAGGAGTTCCACTGTGGCAAGCGGGTCCTCGCCGCCACAGATCGGGTTGGCCGTATCCAGGCAGATGCCCAGGTGGTCGTCGTCGATGCGTTTGACGAGGTCAAGCAGC
>CAZIBA010000496.1:0-2799 GCA_964536795.1 uncultured Planctomycetota bacterium
CGTCGAGCAGCGAGCCGGGTCGGTCTCCACGTGGGCCGCTCATGAGGGCCCGGATCCCGCCGGGCCCCCGGAGCCGAGCAGCCGATGGGCCCGGTCGACGTAGTAGACGCCCGAGATGACGGTGGCGATGACGGCCGGGTAGAGCACGGCCAACTGCACGGTGTGGGCCCAGGGCTCCTCGATGACACCGAGGGCGAAGCCACAGACCAAGGTGCCCAGGGCCACCGACTGGAGGAACATCTTCACCTTCCCCCACACGGTGGCCATGAAGGGCACACCACGGGCCTCGCTCAGGCCTCGCAGAGTGGTCACCAGCAGCTCACGGAGCACAACGACGAGCACCATCCAGTGGGTCAGGGCCGGGAACTGCTCCGTGCCCAGGAGCATGATGAAACCCCCACAGATGAGCACCTTGTCCACCAACGGGTCGCCCACCCGGCCCAGGTCGCTGGTTACGCCGTGGAGGCGGGCCACGTGGCCGTCCAGGACGTCACCGACGCTGGCGATGAGGAAGAGGACGAAGGCCGTCCAGTAGGTCCAGCTCCGGGGAAAGGCGACCAGAACCAGGAAGACCACTGTCAGCACCAGGCGGGCCAGCGTGATCTGGTTGGCGACGTTGAAGAAGTGGGGGCGGGTTCCTTTAGCCACGGCGCGTGTCCGTCATCCCTCCCGTGTGTTCCCGGCGGGCAAGGTGTTCAGGCTCCCGTCGGTTCGACCAGCCCCACCAGGTCATAGTCGCGACTGCCCACGATGCGCACCTCCCGGATGTCCCCGGAGGCGAACCCACCACCGCTCAGGTACACCACTCCATCCACTTCCGGCGCGTCCCCGTAGGTCCGTCCCAGCCAGTGCGACGTGCCCGATGGTGGCGGCGAGTCCACTATAGCGGCGAGCGTGCGACCGAGCAAGCTGGAATTGAACCGGAAGGCGATCTCCTGCTGCAGTTCCATCACCAGGGAACGTCGGCGGTCCCGTTCCTCCTCCGGGACCTGCCCGGGCAGCCCGTAGGCCGGGGTGCCCACCTCGCGGGAGTAGGCGAAGGCACCCAGCCGCTCGAAGCGCACTTCCTCCAGGAAACTCAGCAGTTCCTGGAGGTGGGCCTCGGTCTCTCCGGGGAAGCCCACGATGACACTGGTCCTCAGGAAGAGCCCGGGGAGGGCCCGGCGCAGCCTGGCGATGAGCCTGCGCATCCCCTCCTGGGTGACGCCCCGGCCCATCGACTCGAGTACGGGGTCGGCGGCGTGCTGGATGGGCAGGTCGACGTATCGGCAGACCTTGGGCTCTTCGGCCAGTACCTCGATGAGTTCGTCGCTGAAGTGCGCGGGGTGTGTGTAGAGCAGGCGGATCCAGCTCAAGTCGTCGATCCTGGCCAGGGCGCGGATGAGTTGAGGGAGCTCGGTCTGCGGGGAGCGGTCGCGGCCGTAGCTGGTGGTGTCTTCGGCCACCAGGCAGAGCTCGACGGCGCCGTCGGCCGTCAGGTGTCGGGCCTCGGCCACGACTTCCTCCAGCGGTCGGCTGCGGAGCGGTCCCCGGATGTCGGGGATGACGCAGTACCGGCAGCGGTTGTCGCACCCCTCGGAGATGCGCAGGTAGGCGAAGTGGGCGGGCGTGAGGCGAAGCCTGGTGAAGGGGCCGGGGGGGAGGCCGGCCGACCCGGTCCGGGCCGGGGTGCCCTGCCCGGCCGACGGCCCCCCACTCAGCTCCCCCAGAAGGTAGCCGACCAGGGCCCCAACGGTGGTGGCGTCCAGGACCCCGAAGAGGGCGTCCGCCTCGCGCAGGGCCGCAACGTCGTCACCCCCGAAGCGCTGGCTCAGGCAGCCGGTGACCACCACCCGTCGGCAGGGACCCGTCCGGCGGAGGGCCAGGGCCTGCTCGATGACCTCGCTGGACTCCAGGATGGCGTCCTGGATGAAGCCACAGGTGTTGACGACGATGGCGTCGGCCTCTTCGGGGGCGTCGGTGAGGACGAGGCCGGCGGCCGTTAGGACGGCCAGGGCCCGTTCAGCGTCGATCAGGTTCTTGGGACAGCCCAGGCTGACGAAAGCGAAGGTGGCCGGGGTCGCGGGAAGAGAAGCGGTCATCAGCGATCTTACACGTCACTCGGATTGAGCGGCCTGACGGCGGGCGTCCCACTGCTCGTCGCTCATCAGGACGTCTCGGGCCTTACCCTCCCGGTACTCACCGACGATGCCGTCCTCGGCCATCAGGTCGACGAGCCGGGCCGCCCGAGTATAGCCGATCTCCAGGCGCCGCTGCAAGAGGGACACCGAACCCCGGCCGCTTCCGACCACGATGCGGACGGCGTCGTCGTAGAGCTCATCGCGCTCGGAGTTGGAGAGGTGAACGTCGTCGCCGGAGGAGTCGGGCAGTTGAATGAGTTCCCGGCTGAACCGGGGCTGGGCCTGGTGACAGACGAAGTCCACCACCCGACGGACCTCGGCGTCGCTGGCGAAGGTGCCCTGGGCGCGGACCAGCTTGGCCGTGCTCGGGGGGAGGTAGAGCATGTCGCCCCGGCCCAGGAGCTTCTCGGCCCCGTTCTGATCGAGGATGGTGCGGGAATCGACCTTGCTGGAGACCTGGAAGGAGATGCGGGCCGGGAAGTTGGCCTTGATGAGACCGGTGACCACGTCCACGCTGGGTCGCTGGGTGGCGAAGATGATGTGGATGCCCACGGCCCGGCTCTTCTGAGCCAGACGGGTGATGGAGGTCTCCACCTCACCGGTCCGGTTGAGCATCATCAGGTCGGCCAGTTCGTCGATGACCACGACGATGTAGGGCAGTGGGAAGGGAATGTCCTGG